>NZ_JBSSDE010000032.1:0-35511 GCF_054060435.1 Thermostichus sp. MS-CIW-34
TGCTCAAGTAATCTCTCTCCTTGGGGCGACTGTAAACTCGCCTGAAATTCCGAAACTTAGCTGTCCTCTGGGGCCGCTAGGGATTGGGATAAAGCTCGCACCCTGCGCATAGCGCGGGTGTCGGGTAGTTTACAAAAGCTTGAATCGAGATGTTTTGTGAGTTTGCAAATGGCTACATAGGTAGTTGTGGGCTACGTGGGGATTATGAAAAAAATTAAGACTTTTAGCACAGCGGCAATTTTCGCCAGTAGCCCGGCACTAGGATAGCTTCCAAGTATACCCGGCGGGATCCCATGTATGTATATTGCCCGGAGGAGTTTCTGGGAAGCAGAACCCAGTGCAACCTAGAAGCATTGATAGAACGGCTGGAAGAGGGGGGTCGCACCCTTTTGAGCCAGTTGTTTGACGTTCGTTACCCTTACTGGAAGCGTAATCTCCGCAACAACATTCGCTTGGTGGGGGAGCTGCGCTATGTAGGCGAAGTACCCGTTCTGGTTTTGTTTGGCCTCTGGCCGAGAGGCAGTCACGAATACCGGGAGTTCTTAGACCGACGGCGAGATCCGGATTATCAAGAACGGGTGCGGAGCTGGGTGCCCGATGACCGTTTGCAGGCGTGGCTGGCGCAGCGGCACGAACCAGGGGATCCGCCAAACCATCTCCCCCCTCTGCCCGACGAGCTGTATGAATGGACACAGTTCTTGAATGCTCCCAATCCGCAGGAGCGGCTGGTGTTGGAAAGTGGGGAATGGGTTCGGCAAGTACGGGCCCTTTCTCCAGAGCAGCGGCGCCAGGCTTACCAAGCAGTATCCCGCTTGGTAATTGAAGGCAGGCTCTACTGGCAGCTCCCGCCGTTTTATCTGGAGGCAGAGGTCAAATGCTGGCAGGAGGGATCCCTGTATCTGGCCGTCAGCTTGGTGCAAGTCTGGGAGCAGCCAGGGAGATTGTTTCCATTTCTCATTGGAGTTTACGACCACGCCCCAGAGCAAAAGGAACGGTTTGAGCTGGGATGCCAAACCTGCCTCTTTGGGATGAAAGCCAAGCAGCCGGATATTCTCCAGCACCCGCAACCTTTGGAGGTATGGAAGCGGTACGCCCGTCGCGCCTACCCCGACTACATGGTGGCGGATGAGACCATTTGGTTGGAAATGCAGGAGATCACAGAGGGAAATTTGGCTTTGTCCATGGAGGAGGAAGAAATCCTGCAGAGTACATCCATGCCCCTACTGATCAACGGAAGGGCCGGGAGCGGCAAATCTCTGATGTTGTACTACCGCTTTGCCGACTATTGCAGCCACTACCTCAAAACTTCAAAACAGAGACCTCTTGAGTACCGCCCTCTCTTTTTGACCTATAGCCCCAGTTTGGTGCAGCAAGCTCGCAACAGGGTAAGTTCAATTTTGCGCATCAGCCACCGCTATCGGGAGGAGGGGTGCAGCTTCTCCACAGAGGAAATTCAGCAGTGTCAAGCTTTTTTTAGCACTTTTCAGGACTACCTGCTGAACTGCCTTCCCCCTGAGCGGCAAGAACGCTACCAACCGGATCGGTATGTCAATTTTTATCGATTTCAGAGCTGGTATTGTGGTCGCCGCGATGTAGAGCTGGCTTGGCACACCATTCGCACGCTGATCAAAGGCTATGAGGTCAGTGACTATTTGGATCCCGATAGCTACCGAGAATTGCCTGAGGCCGACCGCAGTGTGGATGAAGAAGCCTTCGAGCGGATTTACGAAGAGATTTGGCCGGGTTACCGGGATCGAACCACCCATGAGGGCTACTGGGATGACCAAGATTTGGCCAGAGATGTGCTGCAGAATGGCACTCTTAATCCTATTCATCCAGTCATTTTTTGCGATGAGGTTCAGGACTTTACCCAACTTGAGCTGAATATCATTTTTTGCTTATCTCCTTGGGGAAAATACAAGTTGGATTGGGCTATTGATCGCCTGCCCTATGCCTTTGCCGGGGATCCCTTGCAAACCATTAACCCGACGGGATTTCGTTGGGCTGCTCTGAAAAAATATCTCTACGAGCATATCCGCGCCCACTTGTTGCCGAGCCATCCCTTTGAGATTGCAGGCCCGCAGGAGCTGAGAAACAACTATCGCAGCAATCCACAAGTTACTCGTTTTAGCAATGTAGTCAACCTGTGGCGGCGAGTTCTCAGCAAGAGTCGAGAAATCTATCCCCAACAGCCCTGGCGTCCCCATGAGCAGGGCATGCCGGTTCAAAGGTTTGTGCTGGATGGTCAGGAAAGAAACTTAATCGAAGATGAGCTTAGAAAAATGCTTAGTGATCTCACAGGAACAGTCTGTATCTTACCCTGTCCTGTGGGAGAGGAGCTGAACTACGTGCGTCAGGATCCCGAACTCCAGAAGATCTTTGCCGAGGAATTGAAGCAGAATCTTAAACCACCGCTCCTGCAAACTGCTACGTCTGTTAAGGGAATGGAGTTCAAAAAAGTTATCCTCTACAAGTTTGGAAACGCCTATCGACAAAACTTTAACCGAAAGCTTAATGATTACGCCCGAGGAGCTGGGGAGGCGATATCCCTGCAACTCCATTATTTTCTCAACCAATTGTATGTCGGCATTACCCGCCCCATCGAGGCTCTGGCCATTGTGGACACCTCTGCCGGTTGGCGGGAGTTCTGGGATCCAAGCTTAGAATCCAACTCTTGGCTCAATCATCCTTCTCTGCAACCGGATCGGTCGGAATGGGAGACCGACCCACCGGTATTGGGTTACCCTGTCAAAGGCATCAATATCCAGTACTGGACCAATACAAGCTTGGAAGATCTGCAGGAGGCAGCTCTTGAGCTTCTCAGGCGCGGCATCGAGGAGGGCAACCTCAAACTTCTGGAGGATGTTCAAACTCTGGCGCGGAAGGCAAAAAAACCACCTTTAGAACAGGAATGTCAGGCCTGGCTCCTCAAGCTCCAGAGGGATTACGTTTCCGCAGGGCAAAAGTTCCTGAGCCTGGAGCAGTCTGCTTTGCCCAACAAAAATCTTAAACGAGAAGCCTGGGAGTGCTTTTGGAGAGGGAAGGCCTGGTTGGAGCTGCAGCGTAACGCCGCCTACTTTGCTGGATGTCCTGGGATCCCAGACTACAGCCCCTTGGTGGACTTGATGGTGGCGACCCAAAGAACCTCTGTCAAGTCTATGGAGCGCTTCCGACAGGTGGTGCGGGTGCGAGATTGGCTGAGCGTTGAAGTCAGCCCCAAAGATAGGGACTTCGTCCCGCTTACACGAACGGATTCCACCTGGAAAGAGTGTGTACAGCAATTTTTGGCAGAGCTTGAGCAAGTTCTCAACAACTTGGGAACTTTCTGCCCCCAGGAAGAGGCCCGCAGCCGGTTTTTGCAAGAGACCCTTGAGGCTTTGAAGGGACGTCTGGCCTTTCTCGGCCAGCGGCAGCCGTTCGCGAATCAGTACTACAAGATTTGGGGTATCTGTCACTTCTATCGGCAGGAATTTGAGCGGGCGGTAGAGGTTTGGGATCAGGGGGGCCAAACGGAGCATTCCCCCTACTACCGGGCCAAGATCCACCTGGAACCCCTTCCCGGCAAGGTGAGGTGGCTATCCAAAGACCGCCAAGACTCGGTGGTGCTGGACCGATGGCAAGAGGCAGGACGTCCCCTCACAGGCGAGTGGGCAGAGTACATCGGCGACGTCGTCACCAGTCTGGAGCGCTTGAAAGACTGGCCGCTGATGCTGCGAGTTCTGATCCAGTGCCGAGAGTGGGAGAAGCTCTGGAAAACGGTGCAGGCCCATCCTCAGGCGTGGCAGCGGGGACATGACTACGAGCTGGCGGCTGCCATGGCCCGGGATATCCGGACCAACTGGGAAGACTTAAGGCGCAAATCCCCTGGGCTGCGAGATTTTCTGCAGGAAGTGGTTACCAGCACACAGATGGAGCGGGCCTGGTGGCTACAGCCCCTGGAGGTAGGCTTGGCTTGTGAGCGATTGGGCCACTACCGAGACACGCTCAGGTTTTACGAGCGCTTCACCGAAAGCAGAACCGGCAGGCTGACCAGTCAGCAACGCTCTCAAATCCGGCAGCGCTGGCTGGTGACCCACCAAAGGTATCAGGAGTTTCTCCAAGCAGAAGGACGCCCAACAGACCGTTTGGCAGAGGAGTTTCGACAGGCTCAAGAGCGCTGGGGGGAGCAACTGCCCCAGGCAGAACCTGAGCTGGACGAACGGGATCCCTGGGCGTTTGACTTTGTGGAGTACCCCAGCCCTGTCCAAAGTTGGCTGCTGCAGCGGGCCCAAACCGACACCCAGAGCCGACTCAGAGCGGAAATCGCCCAGGCGCTGGAGCATCTGAACGAACGACACTTGCAGCAGGTGCACAGCTTGATCCAGCGCTTTTCGCGCGCCGACCCATCCACCTAGGCTGGCTCCGAACGCAGGCCGGGAGGCCTATTGCAGGATTTGGCGCAGGCGCTCCAAGGCCCGTCGGTTCTCTTCAGGGGTGCCCACCGTCAGACGCAGCCCCCCACCCGTGTAGCGCACACCAGTCCCCAGCTCCTGCCAGGCCCACTGCAGCTCTTGGGGATCCCAGCCGGCCACCCGGAAGTAGAGGAAGTTGGCTTGGCTGGGCCACACCCGCACCCCTGGCAGCTCCTGCAGAGCTTGATAAAGGGCTTCCCGCTCCTGACAAATTAGCGTCACGTCGGCCAAAAGCTCCTCGGCATGCTCCAAGGCCATCTGAACCGCCCACTGAGAAAGGGCCGTGAGGTTGTAGGGCAGGCGGATCCCATCCAACACTTGCATAAGCTGTGGATGACCCACAGCATAGCCCACCCGGTGGGCCGCCAGGCGAAAGGCTTTGGAGAAGGTGCGCAAGATTACCCAGTTGGGATGCTCCGCCAATTTGGGCAGGGCTGTGTGCCGGCTGAACTCAAAATAGGCCTCATCCAAAATCACCAGAATCTCTTCGGGCAGCCCTTCCACCCACTCCCACTCTGCAGCCGTCAGGCCATTCCCCGTCGGCGAGTTGGGATCCACCAGGCACACCACCCGAATCGGATGCTCCCTCAAAGCCTGTTGACATCGCTCTAGATCCAGAGCAAACGTCTCCGGGTCGCGGGGAACCCGCACCACTGGGATCCCCAGGCTCTGGGCCAGGATGGCGTACATGGAGAAGGTGGGCTCTGCCACCAAAATACCGCCCCGCCCGCCCAAACAAGTGGCAATCAGCAGCGAGCGAATCAGCTCATCCGACCCATTGCCCAAGCTGATCTGCTCTGGCTCCGCTCCGGCATAGGCGGCGATGGCCTGCTTCAGGCCCCGGTGGTGGGCATCGGGATAGCGGTTGCTGGGGATCCCCTTTTCCCAAAGGAGGGAGAGCTTCTGCTTAAAGCCCGCCGGCCAATCGAGGGGGAACTCATTGGCATCCAGCTTGTCGGCAGCCGGGGCTGGCACAGCGTCGTAGGGCTTGAGGTGAAGCAAATCGGGGCGCAGATACTGCAGAGCACACATCTTCCTGACGGGGAGAAGTAGCTATTATATCAGGGCCAACCCGACCACTTATTCTTTTGTCAGGGATCCCTGCTGACGTAGCGCCTCAAAAAGGGCAATCGCTACGGCATTGCTGAGGTTCAGGCTGCGCACCGGCCCCCGCAACGGAATGCGCACGCTGGGATAGGTTTCCAAAAACATGGGATCCAACCCCCGGCTTTCGCTGCCGAACACCAACCAGTCTCCCGGCTGATAGGTTACTTCCGTATAGAGGGCTTTGCCGCGCACGCTAAAACACCAGAACCGGGCCTCAGGGTGGGCCTGCACCAGAGCAGACCAAGAGGGGTAGCGATACAGTTGGACGTGCTGCCAATAGTCCAGCCCCGCCCGCTTGAGGTAGCGATCCGAAAGGCGAAACCCCAGAGGATCCACCAGATGGAGAGGCGTATCGGTGGCTGCACAGGTGCGGGCGATATTCCCCGTGTTGGCCGGGATCTCTGGGGCAACCAAAACAACGTGGAAGGGCATAGTCCTATCCTACTTGCCCCCAAATCCGCGGTTGCCGCCCCCTTTTTTACCCCCACCTTTGCCCGGCTTGCGGCTGGGCTGTTGCCGAGAGGGAGAGGCCGTTGAACGTCCGCGCCAACTGGGATCCCCTCCGGGAAGAGAGGTACGCCCACCCCCCCAACCCATACCGGGAAAACCGCCACCCATGCCCATGTTGCGCATCATGTCGCGCATGCGTTGAAAATCGCTGACCAGTCGGCTGACATCCTCCAGCTTGTGGCCAGATCCGCGGGCCACCCGTCGTTTGCGGCTGACGCTGCGGGCCAACAGATCCGGGTTGCGCCGCTCTTCGGGGGTCATGGAGTTGATCATGGCTTCGGCGCGGGCCAGTTGGTCTTGTCCCTTTTGCAGTTGTTCCTCGCTGATTTTGCCCATCCCCGGCATCAGTCTCAGCAGCCCTGCCAAGGATCCCATGCGTTTAATTAGGCGCATCTGCTTGAGGAAATCGGTGAAATCAAACTGGGCAGTCATCATCTTCTCCGCCATGCTGGCGGCATCTCCCAGGTCGATTTCCTCTTGAGCTTTTTCCACCAAGCTGAGGATATCCCCCATACCCAGAATGCGGGAGGCCATGCGATCTGGGTAAAAGGGATCCAGCGCTTCCACCTTTTCGCCAACACCGATGAACTTGATGGGCTGACCGGACACTTGGCGAATGGAAAGGGCGGCCCCACCGCGGGTGTCCCCATCCAGCTTAGTGAGAATGGCGCCGGTAATGCCCAGGCGCTCGTGGAAGGCTCGGGTAAGGCTGGCTGCCTCTTGGCCGATCATGGCATCCACCACCAGCAGGATCTCGTGGGGCTGCACCGCCGCCTTGATCCGCTCCAGCTCCGCCATCATCTCCAGGTCAATCTGCAAACGACCGGCAGTGTCCAAAATCACGTAGTCGTAGCCCTGCTGTCGGGCCGCCTCCACCCCTTGCCGGGCAATCTCGACGGGATCTGCTTTGCCCAGGTCGAAAACGGGGATCTGAATTTGCTGGCCCAGCGTCTTGAGCTGGTCGATGGCCGCCGGACGGTAGATGTCTCCGGCCACCATGAGAGACTTCTTGCCCTGCTTGCGCAAGTACAAAGCCAACTTGGCGCAGGTGGTGGTTTTCCCGGATCCCTGCAAACCGGCCATGAGGACAATGGTGGGAGGCTGCTCCGCTTGGGCAATGGGCACGTTGGCTTCCCCCATCACCTTCACCAGCTCGTCGTGGACGATCTTGATGAACTGCTGATCCGGCGTCACCCCCAGGATGACCTCGGATCCCAGGGCAGCTTCCCGCACATCCTCGATGAACTGCTTCACCACCTGCAAATTGACATCCGCATCCAGCAGGGCTCGCCGCACCTCCCGCAGAGCTTCTTGAATGTTGGTTTCGGTGATCTTGTCCTGGCCGCGCAGCTTTCTCCAGGCCAATTCCAACTTCTCGGAGAGGGCATCAAACATGGGTACTGTGGATCCTGTCAGGCGCTTTGGGGGCATTTCCTACCATAGTCGAATCGGGGCGACTCCATCTTGGGGATCCCAACCAAGGTGGCTATCCCGGCCCAGAAAAACTGGCGACTTCACAAAAGTTTAAGCAACAATAGAGGGCGTTGCATGCAGATCTTCCATGGTCAGCGTCGCTTCCCTTCCCTACAGCACCACCGACTGGCAATTGGGCTATCGCTCCCTATCCCAGGAGTACGACTATTGGATTACGGAGATCGAAGGACGGATCCCGGCAGGGTTGCGGGGAACCCTGTTTCGCAACGGCCCGGGCAAGCTGGAGGCGGGATCCCAGCGCTACGGACACCCGTTCGATGGCGACGGCATGGTCTGCGCCATCACCTTTGTGGAGGGGAAGGTTCATTTTCGCAACCGGTTTGTGCGCACCCGCGAGTTTGAAGCAGAGGAAAAAGCCGGTCGGGTGCTTTACCGAGGGGTGTTTGGCACCCAAAAGCCGGGCGGCTGGTGGAGCAACTTTCTCGACTTGCGGTTCAAAAATCCCGCCAACACCAACGTCATCTACCAGGGAGACAAGCTGCTGGCCCTGTGGGAGGCCAGTGCCCCTTACCGGCTGAACCCGGCCACCTTGGCCACCGAGGGGATCGAAACGTTTGCAGGAGGGATCTCAGCCAACCAGCCTTTTACCGCCCATCCCCGGCGGGATCCCCACACGGGAGATCTCATCGCCTTTGGGGTGCGGGCTGCCCAGAACTCCACGTTGCTGTTTTATCGTCTGGACTCGCGCGGGCGCTTGGTGGAAAAGCGGGATTACCGCCTGCCCGGTTTTGCCTTCCTGCACGATTTTGTCTGGACACCCCGCTACCGCATCTTTTTCCAAAATCCCTTGGCTTTCAACCCCCTGCCGTTTGTGTTGGGCTGGCAACCGGCGGGCACCTGTCTGACCTTGAAACCGGGGGAGCCGACCCGCATCTGGCTCTTTCCCCAGGGCGATAAGCCGCTGCAACTGGAAGCGGAGCCGGGGTTTGTTTTCCATTTTGTCAACGGCTACGAAGTCGGGGATCGGGTTGTGGTGGATGCCGTCCTCTATGAGAACTACCCTGCCCTGGAGCCGGATGCCGATTACCTGCAGATTGACTTTGCCCAGATTCCGGCGGGCAAGCTGTGGCGGTTCTATCTGGATCCCAAGGGGGGCAGCGTGAAGCGGGAACTGCTGCTGGATCGCTCGGTGGAGTTTCCGGCCATCCACCCGGCTCGAATGGGGGGATCCCACCGCTACATCTACATCGGGGCCACCCATGCTCCTGGCCCCAATGCTCCTCTGCAAGCCATCCTCAAGCTGGATACCGCCACAGGCCGCACACAGCAGTACAGCTTTGCCCCCCGCGGCTTTGTGGGAGAACCGGTGTTCATCCCCGATCCAGAAGGTCAGGGCGAAGAGGCAGGGTGGATCGTGACGGTGGTTTTTGATGCGGCCAGCCAGCGCTCTCAAGTGGTGATCCTAGAAGCAGCCGATCTGACAGCCGGCCCGGTTGCGCGGATCCCATTGCGGCACCACATTCCCTATGGCCTACACGGCAGTTTTACTCCCCAGGTGTGGGTAACGCCTGCCTAAGCGATGAGCTTCAAGATGGCTGAATGGATCCCCTTGGCTGAGGGAATGCAATCCAGCCCTTAGAGAGCCCTGGGGATCGGCCAGTTGGATCCCGGCTGTGCAAAAACACCTCCAGTCAGCGTTGCCGGAAAAAACTACAGGTACTCTATTCGTTTCAGCTTAGGGTGAGACGCCTGGGCTACTGAGAAAAGCCTTCTGGCTCTGCACCTTCAATGTTTTGGGTGTGAGTATAATGTCCTAGTTCGAATCGAAATGACCATAAAGATGAAATGGTTCTGTCTGGGGGATAAACATTCTGCGGCCTGAGAACCATTCCCTTGGAACAGTTGCTAGTATTGGCTACACGTCGGCTACAGTGTTGACAACTGCTGGCTCCCCAGTTCCCGACGAGGGCACCTGCTGGGAGTTTGTCAATGGAAGCAGGATGGAAAGACGCTGTTGGGCGTTGTTAGGCTAGTGAATGGTGTGTTGAGCAGGTCTTGGGTCAAGAGCAAAGTTATGGCCTGTTTTTGCAACGGTAAATGTCTGCCGCCGAGCATTCTGAATTGACAGCAACGGAACCGTCACAATGTCCTCCGATCTGAGACCTCCCTTTCGACCGGTACGGCCCCCCAGACCCAGCTCAACGGGTGAGGCCAAGGGATCCCTGTCATCAGCGAAAGCTCAGGATCCTGCGGCAGCTCCTGGTGCTGTTCGCGACAGCGGGACGGAGTCCTTGCAGCCTGTTGTCAGTACCACTGCTAGCTTGGAAGAAAAGAAAGAGCGAGTCTGTTTGGAACCCATCCCGCCGCCTGGGGAGAAGATGCAATACCGAGCCATCGGCCTCATCGAAGGGCAATACATTCCCTCCCCAGAGCATTTTACCCGCGGGGTTTTGCGCACCTCGGATGGCCTGGATCTCAATGCCGTATTGCTGGGCCGGGTGATGAGCCTGGTACGGAAGCACCTGAAGCCGGAACGCAACTATCTGTGGGTGGTTTATCCTCGCACCCGCGACAAAACCGAAGATCTGCACGTGCAGTTGCTGGGGGTGTGGGCCCCAGAAGAAATGGGGCGAACTCTCCCCGAGGGATCCCGTCCGACGGTGGTGCCGGATTGGTTTTCCATCCGGGGCGAGGTCGTTTTTCAATCGCAGGAGAAAGGATTCATCATTGTCAAGATCCGTCAATCGGGCAAAAAAGCTTCCGCCAACTCTCCCTCTCAGCGAGTCCAGAAGGATGGAACTGCAGCCTCCAAGCCCCAAGCCTTCAAATTGCGCCTGATTGGATCCCTGCCGGGCAAAGGGGTAGGCAATTTCTGGGATCTGCAGGTGCGCCGCCGCGGATCCCTGCTCTATGTGGAGGCGGGCACTCCCATCGGCCCTGTGCTCAAAACGCCGCCGCGCCCACGCCTGAAGCGTTCAACCCCCCGACTCCAGAAGGGCCCTCTCCCCCCGCCGCGAGGGCAGCAGCCCATTTCCAATCCACAAGTGTATCCGCCGCGGGATCCCGCAAAAGTACCCAAGCCGGTTAAGAGAAAACGCCCATAAACTGGGCTAGTAGATCCTGCTTTAATGGAGCTTTTCATGTTGACCTTCTTGTTGTGAACCATTCTTTTACCCTGGTTAGGCCGTGGCAGAACCAACTCCTCCCAACAAACCTCCCAACAAAGATGAATTCATTTCGCCTCGCTATCCCTACTGGGGCGAAGTGAAGCCGCAGAACCTAGTTTTTGATGCCAACCTGCAGGAATTTAGCAATAAAGTGTCCTTGATTTGTAGCTTGGAAACCGGGGGCAAAATTACCCCGGAAGAAGCCTACCGGCAAATCAAAGAGCTGTGGAAACAACTCAAGCAGACCAAAAAAGCCATCTTGGACAATCCCCAGTGGAAGGAATCTCCCCCTGAGTTGCCAGAAGAGTAGCCGCCTGGATCCGGGAGCTCGCAACTCCTCCCGGATCAACCGCAAACGGTGTACACTGGGCGCGGATGCCGGGCTTGGTCAGGGAAGATGAGGACTTTTCCTTCGCCGGAGGCGCTGCGTCGGCTGCCAGCGGGGGCTGCGGATGGGGCCATCATTCTGGGCACGTTGGTTCTCCTGGCCTTGGTGGCGCAGGTGGGAGTGGGGGCTTTTGAGCGGTTTCAGCCTCCGGCGGTGGTGCCCCGGATCGACTTGGATCCGCGCAACCTGCCCTACTACGCCGCCCGCTCCACCTTGCGCATGTTCCTCGCCTTGCCCTTTTCCACCCTTTTTACCTTGGTCTATGGCTACATTGCTGCCAAAAGCCGCTGGGCCGAGCGCATTTTGATCCCCCTGTTGGATATCTTGCAATCGGTGCCGGTGTTGGGGTTTCTCTCCATTACCGTCACCGGCTTTATTGCCCTTTTTCCCGGCAGCTTGCTGGGGTTGGAGGCGGCTTCTATCTTTGCCATCTTCACCAGCCAGGTCTGGAACATGACCTTTTCCTTCTACCAATCCCTGCGCACGCTGCCTCAAGAGTTGGTGGAAGCCGCTACCTTGTATCGCCTGTCGGGGTGGCAGCGCTTTACCCAGTTGGAAGTGCCGGCGGCAATGGTGGGCCTCATCTGGAACGCCATGATGAGCTTTGGCGGAGGGTGGTTCTTTGTGGCAGCCAGCGAAGCCATCAGCGTGCTCAACCAGGAATACACGCTGCCGGGGCTGGGATCCTATGTGGAAGCGGCCGTCCAGGCGGAGGATCTGCCCAAGCTGGGCTGGGCGCTCCTGACCATGGCCGGGGTGATCCTGCTGGTGGATCAGCTCTTCTGGCGACCTTTGGTGGCTTGGTCGGATAAGTTTCGCCTGGAACAGAGCAGCGGGGCTGCTGCCCCCGAATCCTGGCTGTACGATCTGCTGACCATGGCGCGGATCCCGCGGCTGATCGGCAGTTGGCTGTCCCCCTTGGCAGAGTTGGTGGATCGGCTGTTGTCCCACTTAACTCGCCCCCGTTGGGTGGATCCCCTTAGTCCTGAGGCCGAGCGACGCCGCGAGCGGCTGCTAACCCAGCTTTCCTGGGCAGCTATTGGCGGCATTGGGATTTGGATTGTTTATTTTGTGGCCACCACTGTGGGCTTTGGGGAGGTGGTGCTGACCTTCGGGCTAGGGATCCTCACCTTGCTGCGGGTTAGCGTGTTGCTGGTGTTCGCCACGGTGATCTGGACTCCCATTGGGGTGGCCATTGGCTTTAATCCAAAACTGGCGAAACTGCTGCAGCCGGTGGTGCAATTTCTGGCAGCTTTCCCGGCCAATTTCCTTTTTCCCTTTGCCACGTTGTTTTTTATCCGCGCCCAGATCAGCATTGAGTGGGGCAGCATTTTGCTCATGTCGTTGGGGGCACAGTGGTACATCCTTTTCAACTCCATTGCCGGCGCCCAGAGCATCCCCACAGACTTGCGAGAAATGGCTGTGGATGTGGGCTTACGAGGATGGCAGCGCTGGCGAAAGCTGATCATTCCAGGGATCTTTTCCGCCTGGGTCACCGGGGGAATCACGGCCAGCGGCGGCGCTTGGAACGCCAGCATTGTCTCGGAGATTGTGGCCTGGGGATCCACCACCCTCAAGGCTACAGGATTGGGCACCTACATTGCTGAGGCAACGGCGGTGGGAGACTGGCCCCGCATTACCTTGGGCATTGGCATGATGAGCTTGTTTGTGGTGGGCCTTAACCGCCTCTTCTGGCGACGGCTGTATCAGTTGGCGGAAGAAAAGTATCACCTTTAGTCTTTTCAGTTTCTGAGGTAATCTCTCTATGAGCTCTGCAGCTTCCCCCGTTTTAATTGAGGCTGAGAAAGTCTACAAGCGCTTTCCTTTGCCAGAGGGCAAGGGGGAGTTTACCGTTTTAAGCCAAATTGATTTGCAAGTGCGGGCAGGGGAGGTCTTGGCTCTGCTGGGCCGTAGCGGCAGTGGCAAAAGCACCCTTTTGCGCATCATGGCGGGCCTGATCCCCCCCAGTCAAGGGCGGGTGCTGAGTAACGGCCAGCCTCTACGTGGGCCTAACCCCGATGTGGCGATGGTGTTTCAGAGCTTTGCTCTCCTACCCTGGCTGACCGTGCAAGAAAATGTGGAGCTGGGGCTGCAAGCCCGAGGGATCCCCCGCGAGATCCGCCGGCAAAAGGCCCTGAAGGCCATTGACTTGGTGGGCTTGGATGGGTTTGAGAACGCTTACCCCAAGGAGCTTTCGGGGGGGATGAAGCAGCGGGTGGGCTTTGCCCGCGCCTTTGTCCTAGAGCCCAAGGTGCTGTTTATGGATGAGCCTTTTAGCGCTTTGGACGTGCTGACGGCGGAAAACCTGCGGGGGGAAATTGATGAGCTGTGGAATGCGCAAGCCTTCTCTTCCCAAAGCATCCTCATCGTTACCCACAACATCGAAGAGGCGGTGTTTTTAGCGGATCGGGTGGTGATTCTGGGATCCAACCCGGGGCGGATCCGGGGGGAGGTGAGAATTGACCTGCCGCGGCCTCACGAGCGCACGGATCCCCGCTTTAAGTCCTTGGTGGACTACATCTACGAGATCATGACCAACCCCGAAATTGCTGTTACCGGAGAGGTGGCTCTGCCTGCGCTGGCTGGTGATAAGACCACTTCCCCCTATGCCCTGCCTCTGCCCCATGCGCGGGTGGGCGGGATCAGCGGTCTGCTGGAGTTGATCGTGGAGTGGCCGCAAGGGCGGGCGGAGATTGCCGATTTGGCCGAGCGGCTGCAACTGGCCGTGGACGATCTGCTGCCGATTTTGGATGCGGCGGTGCTGTTGGGCTTTGCCGAGGTGGCCAGCGGGGTGGTGCAACTGACCGAAATTGGCCAGGACTTTGCCAACACCACCATCCTGCGCAGCAAGGATCTCTTCCGACAACAGCTATTGGCACGGGTTCCCGTGTTCCGCAGCATCTTGCAGACTCTGGAAGAAAAAGGCAGCCGCTCCATGCGAGCGGACTTCTTCTTGGATCTTTGGGACGAACACTTCCCCCACGCTGAAGCCGAGCGGCAGTTTGCCACCGCCATTGACTGGGGACGCTATGCAGAGCTGTTTGAGTACGACGCCTCGGAAGAACGTCTCTATCTGCCCGAGCCAAGCGAGAGCTCCACTGCTCAAAAGCCTGTCGGTCTCAACTCTCGTTCCGACTGAAGCGCATCTGGCTCTGCCTTTTTCAAAGCTGCATCGTAGAGCGGAGGTATGGCGCCAATTCCAGAAAGTCCCAAAATCTACCACATTACCCATGTAGACAACTTGCAAGGGATTTTGACATACCCCCCCGCTTTTAGGCAGGGGATTCTTGTTACTGGTTCTGCGACAGCACTTGAAATCATGGCCTGGGAACTTCAAGGCCTATGCCGCAGCCTGCCGGCGGGGGGAAGTCCAACCGGGCAAAATGTTCGTTTTCGAGACCGGAAACCTGACCAATCCGCGCTACATCATCAATTTCCCCACAAAACGCCACTGGCGGGGGAAGTCGCGGATCGAGGATATAGAAGCTGGGCTGAAGTCCCTTGCCGAGGAGATCAGGCATCTTGGTCTGCGCTCAGTCGCTTTGCCACCCCTAGGCTGCGGCCTCGGGGGTCTTCATTGGCCCGATGTGCGCTCCCGCATCGAGCAGGCGCTAGCAGAACTTCCCGACGTCCACATCCTTGTCTTTGAGCCCACCGGGCCTCAGCCTTTACCGAAGAGCATGCGCCGCGGCCAGATCCCTTCCTTGACCCGGGAAGAGCGGTGCTGGTGGGCCTTATGGAGCGCTATGTAAACGGTCTACTTGTTCCGTTTGTCTCTTTGCTTGAGCTGCACAAGCTGATGTACTTCCTGCAGGAAGCTGGGGAGCCCCTTCGCTTAAGGTTTACAAAGGGCGTTCATGGACCCTACGCCGAGAACTTGCGGCATGTTCTTAAGGAAATCGAGGGTTACTACATCTCTGGGTACGGATCGGGGAGTGACCGACCAGACAAGAAGCTGGAGCTGGTGCCTGGCGCCATCGAGGAGGCCCACAGCTATCTCGCCGATCAGCCAGAGACGAGAGAACGCTTTGAGCGTGTCAGCGACCTCGTGGAGGGCTTTGAGTCGCCCTATGGTCTAGAATTGCTGGCTACTGTCCACTGGATCGTGACTCGTGGGCACCCTTCTACGACGGCAGAGTTGGTGGAAAGCTTCTACGCCTGGGGAGATAGAAAACAACAATTCAGTAGCAAACAGATCCTGCTTGCCGCTCGAGTTTTGGCAGAGAAGGGGTGGTTCAAGGCACTTCCAACAGAGCCGCTTGCGGCCAGCCGAAGCCAGTTCGAAACACGGCCCTAGCGCTCTGCACTACTTCCGGTCTGGAACCTGCGAACACGACTACCCCTTGCCTGCAGCAAGTACCTACTCATAAATCCAGCTTTGGGCAACCGGTGTCCAGCTCACCAATTCCGACTCATCGAACCAAAGGGCGATCTCCCGCTGCGCGGTTTCAACTCCATCGGAGCCGTGAATGAGGTTGCGGCCAATGTCGATGCCAAAATCGCCGCGAATGGTGCCCGGTTCTGCCTCCAGGGGGTTGGTCTTGCCGATGAGCTTACGGGCGGCAGCAATCACCCCTTTGCCCTGCCAGACCATAGCCACCACCGGCCCCGAGGTAATGAACTTCACCAAACTGTGGAAGAAGGGGCGCTCCTTGTGTTCGGCGTAATGGGCTTCCGCCAGCTCTTGGCTCACTTGCACCAGCTTCAGGCCCACCAATTGGTAGCCCCGGCTCTCCAGGCGCTGGATGATGGTGCCCACCAGCCCCCGCTGCACGCCGTCTGGCTTGATGGCAATAAAGGTGCGCTCCATGGGATCTCCCCTCGTTTTACAGATCTTCACCGCTATCCTTGTACCGGATCGGGGATCCCGAGCGCAAGGGAGCAAAATTAGCGCTTTTTACGCGCCCACCACTGCCAAGGTCAGGAAGGCAGCCCCCACCACTGTAATCGCCCAGCCGGCCCAGCGAGTTAAGCCAGGGATCCGCAACCCCCAGCGTTCTGCTGCCCAAAGGGCCAGGAGAGCTACCCCATACTGGACGGTGCTCAACCCCAGTAGATATCCCACCCAAGGCATGGGTTGGGCGCCGATAATGGTTTCGGCGTAGGCATAGCCATGGAATAGCCCCGCCAGGGATCCCCCTATTAGCAAGAGCCAACTTGGGATCTGCCGCGGTTGCACCAGCAGCAAGCCGAAGAGAACCACGGAAGAGGCAATGGCCAGCTCCGTCAGTCCCAGGGGATCCCAGCCGGCCAGGTGGATCCCAGTGCCCACCAGACCCGCTAGCACAAAGCCCAGCGGGATCCCGTAGCGCCAGGGCTGCCCCGCCGCCACAAGACCGATGGCCACGACGAAGGCCAGGTGATCCAAGCCAATGACAGGGTGAGCCAGCCCGGAGAGAAATCCCTCCCAGGCCGTTGCAGGCAGTTTCCCTCCTAGGGCGTGGTGGGCAAAAGCCGGCGAAAAAAACCCCGTAACTGCCAGGGCGCCCCCAACAGCGGCAAAGCTGGGGATCCCTTCCTTCCGCCACCGCCCAAGCGGCGATGGGACTTGCTGCCACAGCCAAGACATGCTTTTGGACCTCCCTGAGTTCTCTCAATAGCTGCCCAGATCTCCCAGTCTAGGGGCGCTCTCTGTACCCTTGCAGATTTTCCGGCTCAAACTGGCGCAAAATCCGCGTGGCTTCGCGGAGGCGGGTTTCGTTCTCTTCTTCCACAATGAGCACGTACTTGCCGGCAGCGAGGCGGTTGCGGTAAGCCAAAGCATCGCCGGAGCCACCAGACAAGCCCACTCCGCCGCCGACGAAAAAGCTGCCCATGGCCCCGCCCATCGCGCCCAATAGGCCGCCGATCAGGTGGTTGCCTATAGGTCCCGCCCAGGCAAAGGTATCCAAACCACTCAAAACGCTGAACCCCACCCCGGCCAAAAAGCCAAAGGGCACCAACCAAATGGCCAAACGCTGCATCTGACGGCGGGCGGCTCGGGCCGGATCGATCAGCCCAAACTCGTCGGCGGTTTTGTAGCCCCGCCCCAGTAGGTGCAATCGCTCCAGGGAAAAGCCGGCTTGTTCCAGGGCGCTGTAGGCCGCCTCAGCGGCTATGCGATCCGGCAGTACCGCGATTAAATAGCTCATGGATGCGGGGATCCAATCCGTTCCACATCTTATTGTCTGCCAAGTTTGAGCGAGGATCCCTGTGACCCAGTCTGGCTCCACTAGCGCTCCATCTACTAGCCTCTACCAGCGCTTTTACGAAGTGGTGCGGCGGATCCCGCCGGGCCGAGTGGCCACCTATGGGCAGGTGGCGCGGGTTGCCGGTTACCCCGGCTATGCTCGCCAGGTGGGCTATGCTTTGTTTCGCCTGCAAGGCCAAAACACCGACATCCCTTGGCAACGGGTGATCAACGCCCAGGGCTGCATTTCCTACTCCCCCTTTCGCCTTGGCTACGACGACTTGCAAAAAGTCCTACTCCAAGCCGAAGGGATCCACTTCGACGCCGAGGGCCAGGTGGACTTGCAACAATTTGGCTGGGATCCATGGGAAGCTTAACCTAAACTTGACCTAACCTTAGACAGGCCATAACGAAACCCCCATCCCACCCCTGGTAACGTGAACGCGGATGCGTCCTCTCTTGCGGATGGAGTGAAGGAATTGTCATGAAACCAGCTTGCCGTGCTCGAGGGTCTGCCCCTGCCAAGAGATGGCTCCCGGATTGGCTGAACCCTCTGGCCAGGTCCCTGTGGGTCGGGTTGTGGTGTTTGGTGCTGAGCCTGGCCAGCGCCTGCGGTAGCAGCAGCTCGGTTCCCCCAACCGGCGGAGGGGCTGGGTTTATCGCCTCGGATCCCAATGTGGCTCTCTCGACTCAGCCGCCCGCTTTTACCCTACAAATCCTACACGCCAGCGACTTGGAAGCCTCGATAGCTGCCGTACAAGATGCGCCGCGCTTCTCGGCGGTGGTGAACGCTCTGCGCCCCCAATTCCCAAATACGGTGGTGCTCTCCAGTGGGGACAACTATATCCCCAGCCCCTTCTACAACGCCAGCACGGATCGGTCTCTGCAAGGCCGTTACAACCTCACCCCTGGCAAAGCCGATATCGAGATCATCAACGCCATTGGCTTTGAGGCGGCTGCCTTCGGCAACCACGAGTTCGACCAGGGCACGCGCCAAATTCGCGACCTCATCCGGCCCGACACTGGCCGCGGCTACGCTGGGGCTCGTTTTCCCTACTTGAGCGCCAACCTCAGCTTCAGCGGTACCGGCGAATTGGCCAGCGCTGACTTTGCCGCCGATGGCCAAGAGGCCAGCTCCATTCGAGGCAGAATTGCCAAGACAGCAGTGATTACCGTAGGAGGGCAGCGAATTGGCTTGGTGGGAGCCACCACCACTCGCTTGGCTGCCATTTCCAGCCCCGGCCCAGAGGTGAGGGTAGAAGGCAGGGTGGACGACACCGACCAGGTAAGTGCTGCCCTGATCCAGGGCTTTGTCGATCAACTCACCGCTCAGGGCATCAACAAAATTATCCTCCTAGCCCATCTGCAACAGTTGCAAAACGAGGTAGCCCTGGCCAGCCAATTGCGAAATGTGGACATCATCATTGCCGGCGGATCCCACCGGGTGATCGCCAAGCCCACCGATCGCCTGCGCACTGATTTGCCCGATACCCGCAGGGGTGACTACCCCATCTTGCGCTCCTCCGCCAGTGGTCAACCGGTGGCGGTGGTCAACACCGGCTCCAACTATCGCTACGTGGGCCGCCTGGTGGTCAGCTTTGACGCCAACGGGGTTATTGCCCGCATTGACCCGGTGAGCGGTGCCTATGCCACCGACGACCAAGGGGTAGCAGCTGTCAGGGGCACCCCCAATCCTGACGTAGTGCGGATAGCCAACGAAATTGGCAACATCATCCGCACCAAAGATGGCCGCACCTTCGGCTCCACCACCCAATTTCTCAACGGCCTGCGGGCAGAGGTGCGCACCGAGGAAACCAACCTGGGCAACCTCACTGCCGATGCCAACTTGGCCTACGCCAGAACGGTCGATCCTTCTACGGTTATCTCCCTGAAAAATGGCGGTGGCATTCGCGCTCCCATTGGGGCTACCACCGGCGGCGGCGGCGGTGAGCCGGTGCGGCGCATCCCACCGGTGGCTAACCCTGAAGCCGGCAAGCAGTCCGGTCAAATCTCTCAGCTGGACATCGAAACGGCCCTTGCTTTTAACAACGGCCTCTCTCTGTTGACCGTCACCGCTGAGGAACTGAAGCAGATAGTGGAACACGGGGTGGCGCAAACCCAGCCGGGAGCTACGCCGGGCCGCTTCCCCCAAATTGGCGGCTTTGCCTTTAGCTTTGATCCCTCGCGGCCACCGGGATCCCGCGTCCTCTCCTTGCGGGTGGATACGCCCACAGGTCGGGATGTGGTGGTGCGCAACGGCCAAGTGCAAGGGGATCCCAGACGCACCTTCCGCCTGGTGACCCTGGACTTCTTGGCCAATGGTGGGGATGACTATCCCTTCCCTCGCCTGTCTAACCCCAACCGGGTCAACTTGGCCCCCAGCTCTGGCATTACCTTCGACACCCCCGGCAGCGAGCAAGATGCCTTGGCTCGGTATTTGCGGCAGATCGGCGTGTTTACTCAAGCCGACACCCCGGCTGCCCAGGATACCCGCATCCAGAACCTGTCGGCCCGCCCAGATACGGTGCTGCAAGGTCTGTAGATTGGGTTAACAGACTGGGGCAGATTGGTCCAGAGGAGTGGTAATCCGGTGCCGGGCTTCCTTCTTGCCAAAGGGGAGATTGGCTTGGATGAGTTGCCTCAGCAGCGTGCCGGAGAAATGTCTTGAGCTTTTTAGGAAGGGATCCCTGGCCAGTGTCAAGGATCCCTTTTCTTTTTCCTACTCCTATCCCTGCTGGTGTTACTTGGCAACGTTTACCGGGGTGCCCAGGCGGGCTGTAAACCTTGCGGGCATTGCCCACAATAGGTGGATTTGTATACGGATTGAGTTGCTTCCTCAAGGAGGAATCATTACCATCAAGGGTGACGTCCGCTCCTTTTGTTGTTCATGACTCTGGAGAAGTTTTTTACCCAGCTCAACGCCAATGGCTTAGCCATTGCGCTTTTGCTCTTTGCCACCCCTTGGGTGGTTTGGGTTCTCTGCGACTGGATCCCAGGCCAATGGGAGGAGCCTTTTTTGCTCAGCTTAAGTATCGGCTTGGGAGCGGTAACTCTTGTCCTCTGGGCGGGCTACTTGGCCTATGCCACCAACACCGCCGGCTGGCAGGCGGTGGTGAAGCAGGCGGATATGTTCTTGCTGCTGGTGCCTCCCTGGACTTTTCTTAGCTCCATCTGGGTGGCACGCCAGCGCATGCCTCTCTCGCGGGTGCCGGCTTTTCGCACCTTGCAAGGGATCGGCATTTTGGCGGCAGTCTATCTTATTTTTTCTTGGCTCAGTCGCCGGGTTTATCTTGTCTTCTTTTCCCGCCTACCCTTTTCGGCTTTCTTGTGGATCCTGGCAGGGCTGTTGGGGGTGGCGTACATCGGCTATCGCATCATCTTCGGGGATCCGCCCAAGTACCCGCCTGAAACCTGAGGGGACGGACAGCAGGGAGTGACATACTCCCGCACTCATGCTGACGCACAGGCGGGCTTCTCAGTGACTCCTGTGAAGGACATTTCCTGAGCTTTAAGGACGGGATGCCCCACCGCCCTGTATTTGATGTTGATCGCCGCGTTGTGGTCTCGGTGCAGTTCCAGTCCACAATGCGGGCAAGAGTGCCATCTGTCTCGGATGGTCTTCGGTACCTTTTGGCCGCACCGAGAGCAGTTTTGGCTTGTGCCGCTTGGATCTACTGCGATCACCCTCAGCCCAGCTCTTTCAGCCTTGACTGCGAGAATCCGCAGGAATTGCCCCCACCCGGCATCATAAGTAGATTTCGCTAGTTTGGTTCTGGCAATACCTTTGATGTTGAGCGCCTCATACGCAATATGCTTTCCCTTGCTTACCAGCTTCTTGGCTGTTTTGTAGTGGAAGTCTTTACGCTGGTTGGCCACCCTGAGATGAGCCTTGGCCACCCGCTTCAGGGCTTTCTTACGGCGGTTTGACCCTTTCTGCTTGCGGGATAAAGACCGCTGCAGCCTCTCCAGCCGCTTTTGGGCGCGGCGGTAATACTGGGGCACTGGGACGGACTCCCCCGTATCGGTCGTCAAAAAGGAGTCCAGCCCCATGTCGATCCCCATGGTGTTCTCCAGTGTTGGCAGGTCAGGAGTGAACTCGGGGACAGACGTATCTTGCAGGCTTAATGTCACATACCACCCGTCCGCTTTGCGGGTGATGGTAGCAGTCTTGATGACAAAACCGTCAGGCAAAGGACGGTGCTGAATCAGCTTAACTGTGCCAATCTTGGGCAGATGAATGAACTTCCCCTGAAGGCAGTCCTGCTTCATCTGGGGGAAGGTGAAGGAACGATACCGGCCCACCCCCTTGAATCTCGGCCTCCCTATCCTCTTGCCGTTGCGGTCGCCTTTCAGCCAGCGGTCGAATGCTTTGTGCACTCGCTCTACGCAATCTTGGAGGACTTGCGAGTGGACTGCTTGGTATTCGGGGAACCTTGCCTTGGTGTTCACCAAGTCTCGTTTTTGGGAGTAGACATCCGGCCTGTCTCTCAGCTCAGGCAAATGACAGATTAAAGGGCAAGCGTTGATATCACAGCGGTTTTGCTCCCACCAGTTAAACCGCTCTGCCAGCCGATAGTTGTACTGCTTGCGCAACAGCTCCAGCCACTGATCCATCAGGGCAGCTTGGCTGGGCGTAGGCCGCAGACGGTACTGATAAGCAGTCCTCATCTTAAGCGTGCCTAGAAACCGCTACACTGATTATAGCACCAGTAAGGATTAGCAGCCATGAAGCATGATTTTGTTTCCAGCGGCAGAGCTGTATCTGATTTGAAGGCACACTTGGTCTTAACCACCAAGTACCGTCGCAAGGTATTTACCAGAGAAATGTTGCAGCGATTGCATGAAGTTATGTATGACCTCTGCCAAAAGTGGGGCTGCAAACTTATTGAGTTTAACGGCGAGGCAGACCATATTCATCTGCTGTTCCAGTACTATCCGCAGATAGATCTGTCCAAGTTGGTAAACAACATTAAATCCGTCTCTAGCCGTAGGATGAGAAGCGAGTTTGCGGACTACATCAGCAAGATATATCGGAAAAATGTACTGTGGAATGAATCTTATTTCATCGCTTCATGTGGTGGGGTGACGGTCTCGGTTTTGTGCCAGTACATTGAAAACCAAGGAACTCCCGCCTCTCATCCCGACCCTCGTCCTGCGGACAGAGGGCGGGGCTTCTCGGCGGACTAGCTAAAATCAAGGGAGACCTTTTGCAACTTGGCAATGGTGACCGTCCCTCTGACTTCAGCCCTGAATATCGACTATCGTCCTCTGCAGGAGCTGTTATCGGCGGGAGACTGGCTGGAGGCGGATCGGCTGAGCCTACAACTGCTATGTCGGGCGGCAGGAGAGGGGGCGGCGCGGCGGGGCTGGCTGTATTTTTCCGAGGTGAGCCGGATCCCGGTCGAGGATCTGCGCACGATCGATCGCCTGTGGCGGGCGGCCTCCGGGGATCGCTTTGGCTACTCGGTGCAGCGGCAACTGTGGCTGGGGGTGAATCGCAACTGGGAGCGCCTTTGGCCCCTCATCGGCTGGAAACAGGGCTACCACTGGACTCGCTACCCCGACGAGTTTACCTGGGATCTGTCTGCCCCCAAAGGCCACCTACCCCTCTCCAATCAACTGCGGGGCGTGCGGGTGCTGGAGGAATTGCTCACCCACAAGGCTTGGGAAGACTCGTCAGGCTAGGCAACCGTTTCTTGAACCTTGTTGGATCTGATTTGGATCTGAGCTGTGGCGGAGCAACTGCAACTGACTCAATTTCCCGACCTGCCCGTCGATCTGGCCCAAGCCTGCGAACAAGCCATTCGGGCAACTCGCTTGGCCATGCAAGCGGGGTATCGCCGCCTGCTGATCGAGATCCTCGCCCCCGACCTGAAGCCGGAGGTTTTGGCTCGCCCTTTTTTGGAACTTGTGCAGCCACCGGCTTTGGTGCTATTCAGCGATGCCGGCGGAGCAGCCCTGGCCCAGCGGGAATGGGGATCCCTACCCGAAGGGATCGAATTGCAGAGCCTGACTTCCCGGACTCAACCTACCCCAGAACAGAGCCTCCTGCTGGTGATGCCAGCGGTTTACAGCTTGGATCAGGTGGAGCGGGTTTGCCAAGCGGTCAGCGGTGGGGATCCCTCTGGGCTGGCTTCCAAAGGACGGGATCCCAAACCCGTCCTTCTCCTCAACCCCCAATTGCAGGATGCCGCCACCGTGGGGGTGGGTCTGGCCGGTCGCCGACTGCGCCAGCGGTTTCTGAGCACCTTCGAGACCAGCTACTACCTGCGCTCATTGGTGGAGGGGGCCCTGTTTCGGGCCTATCCGGATCCCTGGAGCGTGTGGCAGCAGGAAGAGCCCGGCCTCTACAGCGTCTTGAAGACTTTTATTGCCCAGCCCACCGGCGAGGAAGTGGCCGAACTGTTCAGGGCCAGCAAGGGAAAGGATCCCTGGTGGAGCTGGCGGCGCTGGCTGGGATCCCTGTGAGGGTCAGGATCTCATGGGGAGAGAGGCCAGGGGTGAGGGTTAGTACTATCTCAAACTCTTTTAATAAAGACTATAAAGCTCCCCGCCTCATCTCTATTTCGGTGATATGATCACACCACGCTAGGAGTGTCTGGGGATCCCCCCCCAGGCTGAGATTACATCCTCAGAACCTGATCTGGTTCATACCAGCGTAGGAAAGCGAGCACTGGAGTTGACAACATGCGCAGCGAATGGGTTGCCCGTCGTCGTGGGCAAGCAAATGTAACGCAGATGCACTTTGCCCGTCAGGGCGTGATTACCGAAGAGATGGAGTATGTGGCCCAGCGGGAAAACCTGCCGCCGGAACTGATCCGCTCGGAAGTGGCCCGGGGTCGCATGATCATCCCTGCCAACATCAATCACACCAACCTCGAGCCGATGTGCATTGGGATCGCTTCCCGGTGCAAAGTCAATGCCAACATTGGCGCTTCCCCTACTTCTTCGGGCTTGGCCGAAGAGCTGGAAAAGCTGAAATTGGCCATCAAATACGGCGCCGATACCGTTATGGATCTGTCCACCGGCGGGGGCGATTTGGATGAAATTCGCACAGCCATTATCCAAGCTTCTCCAGTGCCCATTGGCACGGTGCCCATCTACCAGGCCCTAGAAAGCGTGCATGGCAATGTCGAAAAACTCTCGGCAGAAGATATCTTGCATATTATCGAAAAGCAGGCCCAGCAAGGGGTGGACTACATGACCATCCATGCCGGGATCCTGATCGAATATCTTCCGTTGGTACGCCACCGCCTGACGGGAATTGTTTCTCGTGGGGGTGGGATCCTGGCCCGTTGGATGTTGGCCCACCACAAACAAAACCCGCTTTATACCCACTTCCGCGACATTATCGAGATTTTCAAGAAATACGATGTTTCTTTTAGTCTGGGAGATTCTTTGCGACCGGGATGTTTGCACGATGCCTCTGATGAGGCGCAACTGGCGGAGTTGAAAACCCTGGGCCAGTTGACCCGCATGGCTTGGGAGCACGATGTGCAGGTCATGGTGGAAGGGCCCGGCCACGTGCCGATGGATCAAATTGAATTCAACGTGCGCAAGCAAATGGAGGAGTGCGATGAGGCTCCCTTCTATGTTTTGGGACCTCTGGTAACCGATATTGCGGCAGGCTATGACCACATCAGCTCCGCCATTGGAGCAGCCTTAGCCGGTTGGTACGGGGCAGCCATGCTTTGCTATGTCACCCCCAAAGAGCACCTGGGTTTGCCCAATGCAGAGGACGTGCGCAACGGCTTAATTGCCTATAAAATTGCCGCCCATGCTGCCGATATTGCCCGTCACCGGCCTGGGGCCAGGGATCGCGATGATGAGATGTCCAGAGCTCGCTATAACTTCGACTGGAACCGACAATTTGAACTGTCTTTGGATCCGGAGCGAGCTCGAGAATATCACGACGAGACCTTGCCGGCAGATATCTACAAAACGGCAGAGTTCTGCTCCATGTGTGGGCCAAAGTTTTGCCCCATGCAAACCAAAATGGATGCAGAGGCTTTGAGCGAGCTGGAGCGGTTCTTGGCCGCGCAGCCAACAGGATAAGTCTTGGTTCATCCCCAATCCAATGGGTTGAAACCATCTTCTGTCCTGCCTATGGACTGGGTTGGGATCCCAGCCTCAAGCTGTCAAAAAGTTGGGTCTAAAGTTCTGTCCTACCGCAGGGATCCCTACCCTTCGGGGTGGGGAGTGTGTCAAGCTGATCTGGAGGAGAACCGTTGCAGTTGGCTCACTTGAGCACAGAGGATGACATGGCACTTAGACAACTCGGGCATGTCGCCATCCGGGTAGAAGACATCCCCAAGGCGGTGGAGTTCTACCAAAAGCTGGGCATGGTCAACGTCTGGCAGGATCCCGACTGGGCCTACATGAAGGCGGGAGAGGATGGGCTGGCACTGCTGGGGCCGGGCTATCGCGCAGCAGGGCCCCACTTTGGCTTTGTCTTCGACAACCTGGAGGAGCTCCAGCAAGAACACCAACGCCTGAAATCCCAAGGGATCCCGGTAGGGGCCATTCACACCCACAGGGATGGCACGGCCTCTTTCTACGGCAAGGATCCCGACGGCAACCTGTTTGAGTTTTTGTATGAACCTGCGGGAACCTTCGACCAAGCCAAGGCAGCCCAAGCCACAGCTTGACTTAGCACCTTGAGGGCGCTCCCCCAAGTACTCTCAGTTTGTCCAACGCAAAGGGATCCTCTTGTACACAGGGGATCCCCTTTTTGACCGGCTTTAGGAATACCCCTTGCCCAATTTGAATCGGCAGGAGCTGCCCACTCAGTCGCCAGATCTGCTGGAGGTTTGCACGTACAAAATCACCAGGAAGATGGCGGGCACCAGAACAACTAAGAGGGTGGCCAAGATGCCCAGGTAGTTCGTCTCCATAACTCACAAATGCCACAAGCCCAACTGGCAGTCAGCATACCACTCTGAGGTGCGACTTGCCCAAAGGGAAAACGGGCGGGCCAAGGCTAGGGCTTTGTTTTGACGGAAACATCCCCCAGCACTTTGGTCTGGCAGGCAAGGCGGTAGCTATCGGGCTTGCGCTTGAGCTTGCGGTTTTCTGCCTCGGTGCGAGGGGAGAGATGCTCGGATCCCTCGACAATCTCCACCACACAGGTGCCACATTGGCCGTTGCCGCCGCAGTTGAGCAGCTTGGCCATCATTTTGTAGAGATCGATCTGGTTTTCCAGAGCCTTCAAGCGCAAGTTAGCGCCTTCAGCGACGAAGATCTCTCGGTTCTCGTTGACGAAGCGAATCGTTGCCATACCCCTGCCAGAAACCACGACACCTTTCAGCCTGAGCCAGGAGAGCGCTCACAGTTGCTAAGTATTGTAACATTTTAAGTCATATTTTTAATCTCCGGCGAGAGATCTGGGATGATGATGCCTAAAGTGAGACGGCATCCTGCCTGAAGCCACTCAGGTCGGTAGCGTTTCGTTATACTGTTTGATGCCCGTGATGGAAATTCTGAGAGCGATATCCTAGTTGGGTGCGCTCAGGGGTTCAAGCGGGTGCGGCACCCCTCGACTCTGAAGAAACTGCTCAGGTCAGGATCCCAGGTAAGATGTCGGCTTAATTGTTTGACTGGATATCGCGTAAGTGTTGGAGAACGTGGAGGACCGAGCTTTATGGGACTACCGTGGTATCGGGTCCATACGGTTGTACTGAATGACCCAGGTCGCCTGATCGCGGTTCACCTGATGCATACCGCTCTGGTAGCAGGTTGGGCCGGGTCGATGGCGCTCTATGAAACGGCCATTTTCGATCCGTCGGATCCTGTCCTGAATCCGATGTGGCGTCAGGGCATGTTTGTCATGCCATTTATGGTTCGCCTGGGGGTGGTCAACTCCTGGGGCGGTTGGAATATCTACGGCGAGAGCGTTGCCAATGCGGGCTTCTGGACGTTTGAAGGGGTAGCCACTGCCCATATCGTTTTGTCCGGCTTGCTCTTCTTGGCTGCCTGCTGGCACTGGGTGTACTGGGATCTGGAGCTGTTCCGGGATCCCCGCACCGGCGAGCCGGCTTTGGATCTGCCGAAAATATTTGGGATCCACCTGCTGCTGGCCGGGATCCTCTGCTTTGGCTTTGGAGCTTTTCACCTGACGGGGGTGTTTGGCCCGGGAATGTGGGTGAGCGATCCCTATGCGACGACGGGACACGTCCAGCCGGTAGCACCGGAATGGGGGCCAGCCGGTTTTAACCCCTACAACGCCGGAGGGGTGGTGGCCCACCACATTGCTGCCGGCATCGTGGGCATCATTGCAGGTCTATTTCACATCACGGTACGCCCACCCCAGCGCCTCTATCGCGCTCTGCGGATGGGGAACATCGAGACGGTGCTTTCCAGCTCGATCGCGGCGGTGTTTTTTGCCGGTTTTGTGGTGGCCGGAACCATGTGGTACGGCAGCGCCACTACCCCTGTGGAGCTGTTTGGCCCCACCCGCTACCAATGGGATTCTGGCTATTTCAACCAGGAGATTAACCGCCGGGTAAATGCGGCCATGGAAGCCGGGATGACCCGCAGTCAGGCCTACAACTCCCTGCCCAAGTCTCTGCTCTTCTACGACTACGTGGGCAACAGCCCGGCCAAGGGGGGTCTGTTCCGAGCTGGCCCCATGAACAAAGGGGATGGCATTGCCATCGAGTGGCTGGGCTACCCGGTGTTCCGTGACCGCGAAGGGCGGGAGCTGACGGTGCAGCGGATGCCCAACTTCTTCGAGACCTTCCCGGTTATCCTGCGGGATGCCGATGGGGTGGTGCGGGCAGACATTCCCTTCCGTCGGGCAGAGTCTCGCTACAGCTTTGAGCAGGTGGGGGTGACTGTGGAGTTTTACGGCGGCAAGCTGGACGGCCAGGTGTTTACCGACCCGGCAACGGTTAAGAAATATGCCCGCCAGGCCCAGTTGGGTCAGTTGTTTGAGTTCGACCGAGAAACCCCCAAGGCGGACGGCACCTTCCACACCAGCCCCCGCGGTTGGTTTACCTTTGCTCATGCGGTCTTTGCCCTGCTGTTCTTCTTCGGCCACATTTGGCACGGCGCCCGTACCCTCTTCCGGGATGTGTTCGCCGGTATTGACCCCAATATGAGCGAGGAAATGGTGGAGTTTGGCGTCTTCCAGAAAGTGGGGGATCCCACCACTCGCAAGGTTCAGGAAGCCTAGAGCCCTTTTCGGCGATGCCGTCGGCACTCTGCTTCACTTTGGAGATGGGGTGCTGGCGGCTCCGAGTTAATCTGGAATCAAGCCCCCTTAGAAATGGAGGTTTTGTATGGAAGCCATCACCTACACCTTTATCCTGTTTTTGACGTTGGGCCTTCTGTTTTTCGCGGTCGCCTTTCGGGAAACTCCGAGAATTACCAAGAAGTAACCCAGGGTAGTGGCTGCCGTTCCTGCTGTGCCGGGCTCAAGCAAGGCAGAGGGAAGGTCAGTCTCTTTTGAGATTTGTGGTTTAGGCTTAGTTCTGGATGGGGCCGGAGCTCTCTCCGGCTTTCCTAATTTGCGGTTGGGTAGCGGCAACTCGGAATGGAGTGATTCCAAAATAAGATTCCAAAATAAATAGTCAAGTAGCGGCAACCTGAGGATCCTTCCTTTTGGGAGAGGAGGGGGGAGTTCTCAGAGCTACTGAGACCCTTTTCGGTACTCTTCAGTACTCTGTAGGAGAACGCTTGTCCTACTGCTCAAATTGAACTCGCTAAGGATGCCTTAGGATGGCTTTTGGGATCCCAGAGACAGCTTAGCTTGGGTTCAGATTCAAGATTGGGTTAACGATGGCAACAGTGCTGCTGGTGGAAGATGATCCGATCAACGCCCGTGTTTTTGAGAAGGTGTTGCGACGGCGGGGTGGGTTTGAGGTCTTTCACAGCCAGGATGTGGAGCAGATTTTGAAGCTGGCCCAGGGGCACGAGGTGGATGTCATTTTGTTGGATGTTTCCCTGTCCCAGAGCACCTTTCGCGGCGAGGCGGTGGACGGGATCCGCATTGCCCAACTGTTGAAGGCGGATCCGAAAAGCAGCTCCATCCCCATCATTTTGGTGACGGCCCATGCGATGCGCGGCGACCGCGAGGCATTTTTGGCCCAGAGCGGGGCAGATGGCTACATTGCCAAGCCGGTGGTGGATCACGAGGAGATGGTGAATCAAGTTCGCCAGGTGTTGTGTCGAGGGCCGGGGCAGGGGTGAGTTCTCCTGGAGAAGAATTAGGCGGCGAAGCTGCGCAAAATCGACTGCCAAAAGGGGATCCCATCTTGCCCTGGCAAATCAGGATCTGCTGCCCGCTCGGGGTGGGGCATCAAACCCAAGATCCGACCGCTGGGATCGCAAATGCCGGCAATATTATCCACAGAGCCGTTGGGCGCAACCGGAGCATAGCGAAGGACGATCTGCCCTTGATCCTGCAATTGCTTGAGGGTATCCGGGTCGCAGGTATAGCGGCCTTCCCCATGGGCGATGGGCAGGGTTAAGGTGGATCCCTGGGGATACGCGCTTGTCCAGGGAAGATCCTGCCGTTCTATACGGATCCCCACTCGGTCGCAGATAAAGTGCAGGTTGGCATTGCGCACCAGCGCCCCCGGCAGCAGGCCCGCCTCTGTTAAGATCTGAAAGCCATTGCAGATGCCCAGCACATAGCCCCCTCGCGCTACGTGCTCCTTCAGGGATCCCATCACCGGAGCAAAACGAGCGATGGCCCCACAACGCAAATAATCCCCATAGCTGAAGCCCCCCGGCAGCACCACCACATCCAGCTCCGACAAATCCGTCTCTCGGTGCCAGATCAGCCGCGTTGGGCAGCCCAAGAGGCCGCGGGTTACCCAGGCTACATCTCGGTCGCAGTTGGAACCCGGAAAAACAACAACGCCAAACCTCACGCCAGCCATTGGGATCCCTTAAGTGAGAGGAAAGAAGATGGTCAGATTAGAGGGATGGAAGAGGGGTTGGGGGTATTTTTGGAATGGCCATCAGATCAACCCCAAATCGCGTGAACCCATCAAATTAACCACCGATAGCAGCCACTTGGATTTGATAAGTCTCAATCACCGGGTTGGCCAGCAGTTGATGGCACAGCTCATCCACCTGGCGGTGGGCGGTCTCGGCGTCGGGGGCCTCTAGCTGCAGTTGGATATGCTTGCCAATGCGCACCTGCTGTACCTGGGTATGCCCCAGCTGATGCAAGCTGGACTGAACCGCAGCCCCGGCGGGATCGAGAACAGAGGGGCGTAGGTGAATCTGAATCTGGGCCTGGAACTGCATAGAATAAAGGCTGGATCTGTTACCAGTGTATCAGTCGGATCATCACAGCTTTGGGTTCAGTCATGGATGCGTCGCGCGTGGTGGCCATTGCCCACAACGTTTTCCGGGAAACGATTCGGGATCGGATTCTCTACCTGGTGATGGTATTTGCGGTGGCCATGCTGGGAGCCACTGTTTTGATCCCGCAGGTGGCCAACCAGGCCCACAACAAAATCATTGCCGACCTGGGGTTGGCAGCCATTCACTTCTTCGGCCTGATCGTGGCCATTTTCGTGGGCACAGGGCTGGTGAATAAGGAGATTGAAAAACGCACGGTGTATGTGCTGATCGCCAAACCCATGAGCCGGGCAGAGTTCATTGTCGGCAAGCATCTGGGCCTATCGGCGCTGCTGTCGGTGCTGGTGCTGCTGATGACGGTTGTGTTTCTGCTGAGCTTGCTGCTGGTGCAGGCCCCGATCCCCCTTTTGGCCATTCTCTGGGCAACAGTCTTCACTTTCTTAGAGCTGGTGCTGATTGTTGCCGCAGCCCTGCTGTTCGGGGTTTTCACTTCCTCGATTCTGGCCACCCTCTACACCATTGCCCTGTTCCTGATGGGCCATGCCAGCCGCGCCCTGCTGCAACTGAGCAAGCTGGTGAAAGATGCCGGATTTGGCAAATTGTTTGAGGTGATTTATTTGATCCTGCCGGATTTGGAGCGCCTCAATTTGAGAGATGCTGCGGTTTACGGCCAAGTTCCGCCCCCAGCAGAACTTCTCGGAGATGCACTGTACGGCTTGGTTTACACCCTTTTGCTGCTGATTCTGGCAGTGTTGGTGTTCGCCCGGCGTGAGTTCTGACGTTACCTCTTCCCCCATGCGTTTTTTCCACTTCTATACGCCCGAACAGGTGCCTTCATCTGGGATCCCGGAGTGTGCGGTGGCCATTGATGTGCTGCGGGCCACCACCACCATTGCCACAGCGCTGGCAGCAGGAGCAGAAGCGGTACAGGTGTTTGCCCACCTGCAGCAGCTCCAAGAGGCAAGCCAAAACTGGCCGGCTTCCCAGCGGCTTTTGGCCGGGGAACGGGGGGGCAAAGCGGTGGCGGGGTTTGATCTGGGCAACTCCCCCCTCGACTACACTCCCGACCGCGTGCGGGACAAGCGCATCTTCCTGAGCACCACCAACGGCACGCGCAGCCTACAGCGCCTGGAAGGGATCCCAGTGGTGATTACAGCAGCCCTGGTGAACTTGGGAGCCGTGGTGGATTTTCTCAGACGGGGCTCCTTTGCCGAGGTGTGGCTGGTGGGATCCGGGTGGGAAGGGGCCTTTTCGCTGGAAGATACTGCCTGTGCCGGAGCCATCTTGCATCGCCTGGGCTGCTCTTTGAACCAGTTGGGCAACGACGAGACCTTGGCGGCCTTGGCCCTCTACCAAACTTGGCAGGACGATCTGCTGGGTTTGTTGAGACGCTCTAGCCACGGGCAACGGTTGTTGGGTCTGGGGCCGGAAAACGATAAGGATCTGGCCTATTGTGCCGATCTGGATCGTCTCTCAGTGGTGCCCCGACAGGTTCAGCCTGGGGTTTTGGCCAGTGGCGGGTAGATTCTGGACAGGTGGAGCGACCTGTGGATCCCACCACCCTCTGAGCTGGAAGTAGGCGGCCATTGTCAGCATGGGCTGGATCTCAACAGGCCAGGCGTAGGCTTGGGGATCCTTCCACGCCAGATATGGTCTTCGGCTAACCTGCTTGTGCCGTGTCGGGAGCGATGCCCAACGCTTTCTGGTGCAGCCACGCCTGCCATTCCCCTGGGATCAGCTTGTTGTTAAACGCATCGCCAGAAACAAACATATCCCGCTGATTCTGGGCCAACACAAAAATGGAGCGGCGATCGAAATGGGAAGTGAGCTTGTAGAGGGTGTAGGGGCCTTCTGAGTAGAGGGTCAGCGTTTCTTGATCCAGACCGTGGCGGCTGCTTTGGCCGTAGGCCCGCAAGACCATGTTGATCAATCGCTCATAGTGCATAGACCGCAGATTAGAAAGCTACACAGAACATAGACAGATATTACGGAAGCCGCTGCCAAGGCCCGAGCGGCTCAAGTTAACCCAGCATAACAAATCCTCTTGGATTGCTAGGCAACGCCAACGCGAATGAACAAGATGGGATCCGCACCCGTGCAGCGTCAAATGCAGCAGAAAAATGCGGTAGAACTTAAGGCAAGCCATCACGCAACCCTCTTGCACAGGCAGCCCCCCCATGGCCAACATGGCGCCCCGCCCACCCCACCCCACAGAGCCTGTCCGCATTGGCATCGTCGGCGCTTCCGGCTACGGAGGGGTACAGTTGGTGCGGTTACTGAGCGAGCATCCCGGCGTGCAGATCACCTACCTGGCCGGGCAAGACAGTGCCGGCAAGCGCTACGGGGATCTCTATCCCCAGTTGGCCCAGGCGGTGGATCTGACCGTTCAGCCGGTAGAGGTGGATCGCATTGCCGCCAACAGCGATGTGGTGTTTTTGTCTCTCCCCAATGGGCTGGCTGCCGAGCTGGCCCCGCCCTTGCTGGCCAAAGGGTGCAAAGTCTTAGATCTGTCGGCGGATTACCGCTTTCGCAACCTGGCCACCTACCAATCTTGGTACCGCATGGGTCAGACGGATCCCAACTGGCCCAGCCCTGCCTATCGCCAGGCCAATGAGCAGGCGGTCTATGGGTTGCCGGAACTTTATCGCGAGGCGATTGCCCAAGCCCAACTGGTGGGCTGTCCCGGCTGTTATCCCACTGCCTCATTGTTGGCGGTTGCTCCTCTGCTGCGGCAGGGGTTGGTGGAGCTGGACAGCCTCATTTTCGATGCCAAATCCGGCGTTTCGGGGGCAGGTCGTACCCCCAAGGTGGGATCCCTGTTTGCCGAAGTGGACAGCTCTCTGGCAGCCTATGGAGTGGCCCAGCACCGCCATACGCCCGAGATCGAGCAAGCTTGCACCGACCTGACCCACACCCCCATCACCGTGCAATTTACGCCCCATCTGGTGCCCATGGTGCGGGGGATCCACGTCACGTTGTATGCCACCCTGCGGGATCCCGGCTTTGTGGGGGAAGATTTGCTCACCATTTACAACGCTTTCTATCGCCAATCTCCCTGGGTGAAGGTGCTGCCGCGGGGGGTCTACCCGCAAACCAAATGGGTCTCCGGCACCAACACCTGCATGATCGGGGTGGAGGTGGACAGCCGCACCAACCGCGTTATCGTCCTGTCGGTGATCGACAACCTGATGAAAGGGCAAGCCGGGCAGGCAGTGCAGTGTCTCAACTTGATGATGGGATGGCCGGAAACGTTGGGTTTGCCTCGACTGGCGTTTTACCCCTAGCTATAATGCCCGTGATCCCCTTGAAGCGGATTCTGTCCATGTCTGAACCCCTGAATCCCCCTTTCCATTCCGAGCCCCAAAACGCCTCGCCCAGCTCAAAGGTTGCCTCAGATGCCGTCAATGGCGCTGCTGAGGGCCTGAACTGGGAGGAGCTGTGGCGGCAGCTGGAAGCGGGCTGGCAGGATCTACCCCGTCGCTCCGAAGAGACGGTGCAACAGACCCTGGCTCGCCTGCAACTGGAGTGGGGCGGGCTGTGCCGAGAGGCGCGGGATCGGCTGCAAAGCGCTCTGGAACAGTCGAGAACGGCGGGATCCCCAGAGCCCATCCACCGAGAGCTGCAAGCGCTCTTGCCCCTGCTTAACCCCTGCCAATGGGAAGTGGTCATTGGCTCTTTGCGGCAGGCTGCGGATCGCGCCTGGGTGGCCAGCTTGCTGTATCACGGCTTGCAGGAAGCGGCCTATCCAGATGGGATCCCTTCTTGGGCTCAGACGCTAACCTCTGACCAACGCTCTGCTCTGGAGGCGATGAGTGCCCGTGCCTATGGCAACAGCCGCCTGCCTTTGGTGATGGACAAAAGCGGCCAGATTCAAGTAAAGGCCTCAGCCGCCTTGTTGGCCGCCTTGATCGCCATCGAGATCGGCAGTGTGGGTTCGGCAGGTGCCTTGTCCTTGCTGGGCACACCGGAGCTGCGCAAGCTCTTGAATGCCGAGGGCAAGCTGCGGCGAACTGGCTTAAAACGGGGACGAACTGCCCTCACAGAAGAAGAATGGCAAACGCTGCGCCGTTGGCTGGATCCCAAGGGATCTCCTCCCGACTGGTATCTCAATCTCACTCAAGTGGGGATCCAGACCACCCAAGTGGGGGACTATGCGGCACGGCGGCTGCGGGAGTTTTTCCAGAGTGAGTGGATTAAGCTCGTGATCCCCCCCTTGTATCACCTGGTCATCGATGCAGTGCGGCTACTGACGGGAGAAGTGTTTCTCAGTGTGGGCACCACCCTGGAATCGGCTTTGGAATCGGCAGAGGCAGAGCGGCGACTGGAGTTGGTGCTGCAAGCCTTGCCCCAGGCGCGGAACATTCCCAGACCCAACCAGATCCAGGCTGCCATCCCTGCTGTGGTGGAAGCTGCCGAGAAACTCCTCAGACCTCTGCTGGCGCGCCAGTTAATGACGGTGGCGGACATCTTCGATCCGCCCATTCGCAACGAGAGCCTAAATGAATTGGGGCGGCAGCTCAACCTCTGGAACCCCTTCCAGTTTTTGCTCACCTGGAGCACGGCCGGCTGGCTGGAGGCCCTTCTGGATCAGATCAGCGAGTTGCAGCAGACCTACCCAGAAATGCCCCTGTGGGAGAGCTATCGCCAGGGCCTTGAAACGGCAGTGCAAGCTCCACGGGTGATGGATCAGGCGGAGGCTCTGCGTCTAACGGCCAAGAGTCTGGATCCCAAGTTGGATCCCTTGGAAGATTGAGTAGATGATGCATAGGAAAGAAAATTTCCTACAGCATCCACAAAGTGAGGCTGGCAGGCTAGGTGGAATCTTTTCTACGCCAAAGACAAATCTGCACGGGTTGTAGAGGGTGGCCGGCGGACTGGTCTGATACATTTACGCTGAACACTGCTGAACATCACTGTTCAACTATGCAGCGATAGCATTCTGTTTGTTTCCATTCGCGTTAGCGGGACGGA
>NZ_JBSSDE010000033.1:0-35206 GCF_054060435.1 Thermostichus sp. MS-CIW-34
AGTAAGGGCACACGCAGTTCGCGGCGCAGATGCCGTCAACTGCTGCAACGGCTGTCTGGCAAGGAGAGGCGCTTTCAGGCGTGGGTCAATCATCGAATCTCCAAAGCTATTGTCTCTAGGGCAAAGACCACAAACAGCGCTATTGCCCTGGAAGATCTGACAGGGATCCGGGAAAGGGTCAATCAACAGCCATGCAGCAAAGCCGAGCGGCACAGGGCCAACAGTTGGGCGTTCTACCAGCTCAGGATGTTTGTGGCCTACAAGGCTGCCATCGCCGGAGTGTCTGTAGTACTGGTCCCGCCTGCCTACACGTCGCAGACCTGCCACCGGTGTTTGCATATCCATCCCGACCCTGCGCAATCCTACCGCAATGGGAAGCAGTTTAAGTGTGGGCACTGTGGATGGGAAGGGGATGCGGACTGGAATGGGGCCAACATGATTGCCAAACTTGGGGCTGTCGTAAACCAGCCTAGAGGTCCGTGGTTGGCTTGCCAACTGCAGGGCTACCGTTCGCGCCAGCGGGCCGGAGGCCTTAAGCCCGCCCTGTACTGTGAAGCAGTTAGGGTCGGGTAGTTTACTGAAACAGGTAGGCCAGCCCCACCAGCAAGGCCACTAACCCCACCGCTGTCAGGGTGAAGTGAAGCAGGGAAGTCTTGCCTTTGCGCACCATGTTGCGCATGGCCAGGCGGGTGTAACTCAGCTGGGGGGGGGATCCCGCCCCAACCGAAGGAGAATCTGCAGAAGAAGGCTGCGGCATCAGGATAACCAGAGCGATAATTTACCCTACCTTCAGGCTAGCTTAATCTGCTCCTCCGGATAGAGGTGTTTCCCAAGCTTCGACCTTTCCGCTGAAGAGGGGCCATAGCTGTCGCGCGGGGATCTTCCGGTGCCAAAATAACGACAGCATCCCCCTCTTTTGCCCCCCATGTTGCAAGTTCAGCATCTTTCCTACCATCCGGCAGGCGTTTCCCAGCCCATTCTCAACGATCTTTCCTTTGAGTTGGGCCTGAACCAGTTGGGGCTGATCGTGGGCAAAAGTGGGGCGGGCAAGAGCACCCTGCTGGAGATTTTGGCTGGCTTGGCGCGGCCCACCCAAGGACGGATTACCTGGGGAGGGGCAGAACTTTCCCCCAACCGCTTGCGCAGCATGGCGGGGTTGGTGTTTCAGTTTCCAGAGCGCCACTTTTGCGGCTTGACGGTGCTGGAGGAAATGCGCTTTGGTTATCCAGAGCTACAGAGAAAAGAGATCGAAAACGCCCTCAGACAGGTGGGATTGGAAGGGATCCCTCTACATACCTCCCCAAACCGCCTCAGCGGCGGGCAACAGCGGCGCTTGGCCCTGGCCGTCCAGTTGATCCGTGGCCCGTTTTTGCTGTTGCTGGATGAGCCGACGGCAGGATTGGATTGGTCGGTGCGACGGCAGTTGATCGAGCTGTTGGCTCGGCTAAAGTCCACCTGGACGGTGTTGGTGGTTTCCCACGACCCGGAGGAGCTGTCCTCCATTGCCGATGTGCGGTGGACATTGCAGGCGGGATCCCTGAAGCTGTTGCCGACGGAGGCTTTGCTTCACAGGTAGCGGCGGGGATCCACCGGTTGGCCATTGACGCGCACTTCAAAGTGAACATGGGGCCCGGTGGAGAGGCCGGTGGAGCCGGAAGCAGCAATTGCTTGCCCCCGCTGTACCTGCTGGCCTACCCCAACGGCAACGCGGCTGTTGTGGGCGTACAGGGTGGTGATGCCGCCCCCGTGATTCACAATCACCGTGTAGCCATAGCCGCCGTACCAGCCGGCGTAGATGACGGTGCCCCGGTCGGAGGCTCTCACCGCAGTGCCGGTGGGCACACCAAAATCGATCCCCGCATGAAAGCGGCGACTGCGGTAGATGGGGTGAACCCGCCAGCCAAAGCCGCTGGTGATCGGCCCGCGCACCGGAGCAATGAATCGGCCTGTCCCTTGAACGGGATCCCTGCCCCCCTGCTGTTGGGCCTGCTGGGCGATCAGTTGCTGGATGAGGAGAGTCAACTGTTGGGAATCGGCTTCCAGCCGCCGTTGGGCTGCTTCATAGGCCGCGCGTTCGTTGGCCAAGCGGCTCAACAGCTGCTCTTGGGCGACCGCCTGCTGCTGCAGTTGGTTCTTCTGGGCGGCCAGCTCCTGCAAAATCAAAGAGATCTCGTTGCGCTGCATCTCCAGGGCAATGCGCTGTTGATCCACCTCCTTGGCCATTGCTTGCAGCTCTTGGATCAACTGCCGATCCGCCTCGATCAACAGTTGCAGTTGGTGGCGGCGGTCAAAAAACTCGTTTAAGTCACGGCTGGTGAGCAGCAAAGCCCACCAATGTTCGGCCCCCTGTCGCTGCATGTAGCGCAAACGGGCAGCCGTGCCCTGTTGCTGCCGTCTCAGGCGGTCTTCCAGCTCCTGTAGCTCCTTTTGAGCTTGCTCCAGCGCTTTCTGGGCTTGTTCCAGACGATACTGATTGTCGCGAAGGCTGGATTCGGTCTGTCGAATGTTTTGCTGCAGGGATCCCATGCGGCGGCGGGCTTCTTCTTCTGCTTGGCGCAGTTCTCCCAAGCGGCGCTGAGTGCTCTGGATTTGTTGCTGGATCTGCTGCTGCCGCTGTTGCAATTGGTTGACATTCTGCGCCTGAGACGGGGCAACCCCCCCCAGTCCCCCCAACAGCAAGAGGGTGAGCAATCCGAGCGCTATCCACCCTTTTAGCCTGTGTGCCCCACGACTGAGACTCGTCACTCCTCACACCCTCTGCAACTGACCCATCGACCCTAAGGATACAAAGATCCCCACGGATCTGATCGAGCCTGAGCTGGCTATTTAGGGCTACTCCGAACAGCAACAGAAGAGCCAGACAGTAGCGACTCCACCTCCGGATCCCACAGGCCTGACGGCATGCAACTCAAGCGGCAGCAACCTCAACGGACTAGAAAAACTAGGAAATGACGATAAACTGGCCGCTCACCTGCTGGCAAACCTCACGCTTAGAAGGCCAACCAAAAAGTTGCCTCATACAGACGGGATACCTTGCGGCACCTTTGGTTTGAGGAATCTTCCTCCTCTTCTCTGCTGAGTTCAGCACCGGTTAGGGAGACAACAAGGCCAGAGCAGGAACCAGCAACGCCGTGAAAAGCTGGGAAAAGCAAACACTCCGGCAAAGGCCACGAACGCGCAAACAGTTGCCCCTATAAAACACCGGCTTTGCTTGTTCCTGAGTCATCTGCTAGGCTTTCCCTTGAAAGACAAAGACGTTTAGGCTTTATGGTTTGTCATTATTTCATTGGCAGGCTGACTTTTTCGTTTTTGGATTGCAATTAAACTTAAGCTAAACCCAAGCAACTGCAAAACACTGAGCGGGTATTTTCCTACAGATGGCATTCGAGGATGCTGAGTGCAGTTTCAGAAAAGGGTCACAGCACCCCTGGCTACTCCATCTGTGGCAGCAGCCGCTGATTGCCGTGATCCGCCTCTGGGCCAGCCCAGCCCAAGCTCTCGAGGGATCCATGCTGGCCATCCGGGCCGGGATCCGCCACATTGAAATCACCACGCAAGTTCCCCAATACCTGGAGTTGATTGCCCAACTGCGGCAAGACCACCCGCAGTGTTGGATAGGGGTGGGCACTGTTCTCAATCGACAGATGGCGGAGCAGGCTTGGCAGGCAGGAGCCCAGTTTTGCGTTTGCCCCTTCACCGATGAGCAAGTCATCCGTTGGGGTCGGGAGGTGGGGCTGCCCATCGTGCCCGGTGCCCTCACCCCCGGCGAGATCTGGAGGGCGTGGCAGGCGGGGGCAACGGCAGTAAAGGTGTTTCCGGTGGAGAGCATGGGGGGATCCCGCTACCTGCGCCATCTACAATCGGTGCTGGGATCCCTGCCGTTGATCCCCACCGGGGGAGTCACCTTGGCCAAGGCAGCGGAATACCTGCAAGCAGGGGCCTGGGCAGTGGGCATTGCCGGGGATCTGTTCCCGACAGAGGATTTGGACTCAGGCTGCCATCTGTTGGAGAATCGACTACGACAGGCGCTGCAGCAGCTTGCGGAGCAGAGAAACAAAACCTGGCCCAATCTGGGCAAACCAGTAGAATAAGGGGCGTGGTGTGAGTGAGGCCCGCATGGATGGATTTTTAGATCTCTATCTGCAATTCAACATCCCCAGCCCGGTTGAAGAAGCCACTTGGCGTCATTGGTTCGAGATCTGGCTGAAAGAGCTGGGAGTCCAGGAGCCATGCGAGCTCAGCCTTTGCCTCACTTCCGATGAACACATCCGCCAGCTCAACCGCGAGTTTCGCCATCTCGACGAGCCCACCGATGTGTTGGCCTTTGCCGCGCAGGAGATGTTTGCCCCCTTTGAGATCCAAGACGTAACGGGGGTACGCCTGCTGGGGGATATTGTGATTTCGGTGCCCACCGCCCGCGCACAAGCCAAGGCGCAGGGGCATCGTCTTTCGCAAGAGTTGGCCTGGTTGGCCAGCCACGGGTTGCTCCATCTGCTGGGGTGGGATCACCCGGATGAACTGTCCCTACAGCGCATGTTGCAGCAACAGCGACAGTTGCTTGCCGCCATCCAACTGGATGGGGAGGTGGCCCATGGCCAACAGCCCTAGTCGGTTGCCGGAGCGTTCTCGCCTGGCGGTGTTCCGGCGGCGCGTCCATTCCGGGCCCACCGGTGTAGACCCAGCGCCTATCTCTGAGGCCGATCCCGCAGCAACTGCCGAGCCTTCGGGGATGGATCCCTGGCGACGCCCCCCCTCTTGGCAAGTGGCCGACAACTTGGGCAAAAGTTTTTACTACGCGGGCAAGGGCTTGGTCTATGCCATCTGCACTCAGCGCAACTTCCGCATCCACATGGCGGTGGCGGTGATAGCCTTTGGCCTTGGGCTGGGCCTGCGGCTGAGCGCTGTGGAAATGGCCCTGATCAGCCTGACCAGCGGCTTGGTGATGGCGCTTGAGCTGGTCAATACCGCTCTGGAAGCAGTGGTGGATCTCACCCTGGGCAGCAAGTACCATCTCCTGGCCGAGATCGCCAAAGATTGCGCGGCGGCAGCGGTGTTGATGGCGGCAGTGGCGTCCTTGATGGTGGCGGCTTGGCTATTTCTTCCGCCCTTGGTGTTGCTGCTGCAAGATGGCTTCCCGGCAGCAGGGTAGCTCCCCGACTGGAGAGGGAGTTTCCTATCCAGACGGCTGGGAGTGGATCACCACCCGTCCTCCCTGCCGGTCCAGGTTGAGCAGTTTGGCCTCCGCTTCAATATCCAACTGCGCCCAAGCGCTGACCATCGCGGATCCCACCCGTTCCCGATTCTCGGGAGCACAGAGGGCCAGAAGAGTGGGGCCGGCTCCGCTGATCACCACTCCATAGGCTCCGGCAGCCATGGCTGCAGCTTGAACCGTTTTGAACCCGGTGATCAGCTCCATACGCGCCGGCTGGTGCAGCCGATCCTGCAGGGCCACCTTCAGCCAGTCCACCCGCCCCGACTGCAGGCTGCGGATGAGTAGGCCCAGATGGCTGCTGGAAAAAACTGCATCCGCCAAGCTGACGGATTTGGGCAGGATCTCGCGGGCCGCTTGGGTGGAAAGCTTAAAGTTGGGCACTACGGCCAGGATGCCAATGCTCTCATGCCACTCCACGGGACAGAACACCCATTGCCCCTGCTGTCCCTGCACACAAAGCTGACAACTGCCCTGCAGGGCGGGCACCACATTGTCTGGGTGGCCCTCCAAGGCAATAGCCAGTTGTAGAAGGGTTTCGGGAGCTAAGTTGAGTGCTCCAATGGCATTGGCCCCCAGCAAGCCGCCGACAATGGCGGTGGCAGAACTGCCCAACCCCCGCGCCAGGGGCACGTTGAGGGTAATTTCGATTTCTACCCCCGGCACAGGCTTACTCAGCAACTCAAAGGCGCGGCAAAAAGCCCGGTACACCAGGTTGTCCTTGCTTTGGCTGATGTGGTCGCTGCCGCGGTAGTGGATGCTGAGGCCAGAAGGGATCTCGCGAAAATAGAAGTGATTGTAGAGCTCTAGGGCTGCACCGATGCAGTCGAACCCTGGCCCCAAGTTGGCGGTGGTGGCCGGGACGATCACCTCTACGCGTTCTTTGACCAAGGGGACAACTCCTCAGTGAACGGTGGGTAACTCAATGTTTGCGGGTTAGTGCCTGCGGGCTCCCATTATCCTACGAACGATGGCCAGACCTTGGATATTCTCGCCACCTCTGCTCGGTCTGCAGCTCGCCGAGGCAAACGCGCTGATCCAGCGGAGCTTTTGGACTATCCCGAAAGGTTTCTGACCATGATTGGTTCTTGTGACTTATTTGTGACTTCATTGAGTATCGGGAATGTTGGGCCTGTTTCAACTCCAGCCTTTGCCATTGGCTGAACCCATCAGGGATCCTGAAAGAAGTGCGGGAGGGATCGGGGGGTGCAGGGGCTGTCTTGGTTGGTGTTGGGTTTGAGCTATGTCGGGTTGGGACTGGGATCCCTGCCTAGGTTGCGTATGAACCGGGCCACCATCGCCCTGGTGGGATCCGCCCTGTTGATTGGCTTGGGGACCTTGTCGCTACGGCAGGCTTGGGAAGCCATTGACCCGACCACGATTGTGTTTCTCCTGAGCATGATGGTGGTAAATGCCAGCTTGTCCTATGGGGGGGCTTTTCAGTTGGCTTTGCTGGGCTTGATTCGGGTGAGCCGCAACCCCTTTGGTCTGTTGATCATGCTGGTGTTCGGCAGCGGGCTGCTCTCGGCTTTCCTGCTCAACGACACGCTGGCGCTGGTGTTTACTCCCCTGACTTTGCAGGTCACAACGGTGCTGGGGTTAAACCCGATTCCCTATCTGCTGGGCTTGGCGGCAGCCACCAACCTGGGATCCGTCGCCACCTTGAGCGGCAACCCGCAGAATATCCTGATCGGCTCCTTCTCTGGGATCGGCTATCTGGAGTTTGCTGCCCAGATGACCCCCATTGCCGTGGTGGGGCTGCTGCTGGAAGTGGGGTTGCTGTGGCTGTACTACCCTGAGGTGCGCTCGTTGAAACCCTTTGCCCAGGTGCCTTGGCTGCCGCTGCGGCTCTACCCGCCCCTGTTGCGCAAGAGCGTGGTGATTACGGGGGGGCTGTTTGTGGCCTTTGTAGCCGGACTTCCCTTGGCAGAATCGGCTTTGGTGGCGGCGGCCCTGTTGTTGATTACCCGTAGGCTGAAGCCAGAGCGATTTTTGGAGCAGGTGGACTGGAATCTGCTGGTGATGTTTTCCGGGCTGTTCATCCTAACGCGGGCAACGGGAGAGCTGGTCACTGCTTGGGGGATGGGCTTGGGATCCTTGGCAGAGAGTCTGGCGGGATCCCCTCTTGCCCTGCTGAGCAGTGTGGCCGTTTTGTCCAACCTCATCTCCAATGTGCCGGCGGTGCTGTTGCTGCAGTCGTTCCTGCCCCGACAGGAGACCACCGCTTGGCTGTTGCTGGCTGCTGGCTCCACTTTGGCAGGCAATTTGACACTATTTGGGGCGGTGGCCAATTTGATCACAGTCGAGGCAGCGGCCAAAAAAGGCTACGTGCTCTCGTTTGGAGAACATCTGCGCTTTGGCCTGCCCCTCACTCTGCTGACTTTGGGGTTCAGTGGGTTGTGGCTGTGCCAGCCTTTCCTGTCTTCTCCACCGCTCAGCTAGAAATCGCAGGAGCTCCGCACTGTACCCGTAGGGTCAGTGTCGGGAGGAATGCGGAAGTTATGATAGAACCATGACCCAAGTCCTGACCGTCCCCTGCAAGCTCAAGGTGTCCCAGTCGCAAGCCGCAAAGTTGGATGCGACAATGGATGCCTTTGTGCAGGCGTTGAACTGGGTCAACCAAAACACACCAGAAAAAGTAGTCAACGCAGTCAAACTCCAGTCCCTTTGCTATTACCAGATTCGCGCTCGGTTTGGCTTGTCCAGTAACTTGGCAAGGACTACGTCCCGCTTACGCGACCAGCAGGTCTGCAGACGGCTGGCCGGCGCCCGTAAAGTTGCCCAACAGAAAAACCGCCCCGTCAAAGCGTTCAAGAGAGGCTTTGCGACCTACGATGCCCGTATCTTTTCGTTTCGCGAGAAAGACTGGACGGTGTCGCTGACCACGGTAGAGGGTCGAGAGCGCTTTGAGCTGGCGATTGGCCGCTACCAGAGAGAACGGCTGGCGGGCTCCAATCCCAAATCTGCCACTCTGGTCAAGCGCAAAGATGGTTTCTACTCCATTCAGATCTGTGTGGAAACGGAACCGTGCCCACCGCAACGCACGGGTAGAGTGCTGGGGGTGGACTTGGGGAGGACGGATATTGCCCATACGTCAGAGGGGGATAACTGGAATGGACAGCAGTTGAACCGAATCCGAGACCACTACTCCAAGCTGAGGGCGACACTCCAACGCAAAGCCAGCAAGGGCACCCGCAGTTCGCGGCGCAGATGCAGAGAACTGTTGCAACGGCTGTCTGGCAAGGAGAGGCGCTTTCAGGCGTGGGTCAATCATCGCATCTCCAAAGCTATTGTCTCTAGGGCAAAGGCGACAAATAGCGCTATTGCTCTGGAAGACTTGACAGGGATTCGGGAAAGGGTCAATCAACAGCCACGCAGCAAGACAGAGCGTAGGCGGGCAAATAGTTGGGCGTTTTATCAACTCCGTCAATTTTTGGAGTACAAGGCTCTGCGTGCGGGGGTTGCTCTGATTCTTGTTCCGCCTGCCTACACGTCGCAGACCTGCCACCGGTGTTTGCACATTCATCCCGACCCTGCACAATCCTATCGCAGTGGAAAGAAGTTTAAGTGTGGACACTGTGGATGGGAAGGGGATGCGGATTTGAATGGTGCGAATGTGATTGCGCTTTTGGGGGCTGCTGTAAACCAGCCTAGAGGTTCGGGCTTGTTTTGTTCTCTGGTAGAGCATAACAGGCTCAGGGCTACTGAAAGCCTGCTCCGTACCGCTTTAGCGGTCGGTGTCGGGTAGTTTACATGACCTCTGTCGAGGGATCCAGTGGGGCTGTGACTGGCTTGTCGGGATCCCTGTGTATGATGGGAAAAAGAGTTTAAGAAACGTAACGTGTCTTCTCCGCTATCGCAGGCAGTTATTTTGATCACAGGGGCAACAGGGGGTATCGGCAGCGTCCTGGTGCCCATGCTGGCTCAGGCCGGATCCCATCTGGTGTTGGCCGCTCGGCGAGAAGAGCCCCTGCGAGCTCTGGTGGAGAAATCAGCCTCTTTGGGGGCTGCCTCTGGATTGGGGATCCCCACTGATGTGACGGACTATGCCCAGGTAGAGGCACTGGTCAACCAAACGGTGCAAAAGCATGGGCGCATTGACGTGCTGATTAACCTGGCCGGGGCCGGGATCCTGAAGCCTGCTCCCCAGCTAACCCCCGCAGACCTGGAGCGAATGCTGGCGGTCAACCTGAAGGGCAGCTTCTACACCAGCCAACTGGCTGCCAACCCCATGCGGGAGCAAAAATCCGGCCACATCCTCAATTTTCCCGGCGTCCTTGGACGTTATCCCATGGCGATGGCCTCTGCTTACTGTGCGGCCAAGTTTGGGGTGGTCGGGTTTAGCAAGTGCATGGCCGATGAGCTGAAGCGCTTTGGGGTCAGATTTACGCTGTTTTACTTCGGGGGCATCGACTCACCCTTCTGGGATCCCATCAGCCTGAAGGTGCAACGAGACAAGATGCTCAGCCCTGCCACGGCTGCGGAAGCCATCTGCTTTGCCCTTACAGCGCCCGCTGGTGCTGTACCCAGCGAGATCGTGTTGCAGCCCGAAAGCCATCAGTTCCTCTGACTGGGTTCTTCAGAGCTGTCGATGGGTGTGGGGGTGCTGTTTGATGTTGTCGGCATCCTTCACTTCCACGACCGCATTGAGGATCCGCCGGGGCTCGACGCTGTGATTGAGCCTGAACACCCCCTGTTCTGGAGTGCAGGTTTGGTGCAGGGGGATATGGCGAAACTGGGGCTTGCTGCGATAGGTGCGGGCCGCTGCCTGCACCCGTTCCACGAAGTCTTCTCCCAACAACACCCCTGGCGGGAAAACATCGGCAGGCAAAGTTGGGATCCCGTTGTTCACGATCTCGGCGTAGGTTGTGGCGTAGAGGAGAACATAGGAAGTGCTGCGGCGTTCTTGGGCTAGGCAGTCCAAATCGGCAGCAGGCACCGGCTCGGCCACCAAAACCTCTACCAGGCGACCTTCCTGATCCTGCTGGAAGCAAGTGGCCACTCCCAGCACCACGTACTCCAGTCCTTGCACTGGGCTGGAGCCAAGGTGAGTTTGAGCAGTATCCGACATCGATGCCGATCTCCAAGCGGGGGAGCGAACTTTCACGGCTCCGGCAGGCGCCAAGATCCCTCAAGCCGGGCGCAGTTCTCACCATAGCAACAATTTTTGCGTCGGGCAGCGGGAGCTGTTGCAAGATAGAAGGCGGATCCCAGCCTAGCTCTCTGTGAAGGATGACAGGGGCAGCATTTGGCTACAGGGATCCAAAATTTGCTTTACTGTAGCGAAGCGGGGTCAGTACTGCCCGAGGGGAGCAAGGGGTTGGGTTCCAGGCACCTTTGGCAACCCTTGATTCATCATTTAGGAAGCACTTTAGGTCATTTAGGAAGCACTTTAGGAATCCGACCATGGCGGATGGCGAATACAGACCAGGCTTGGAAGGCGTTCCGGCCACACGCTCCAACATTAGTTTTGTGGATGGCCAGGCGGGGATCCTGGAATATCGGGGCATCCCCATCGAGGAATTGACCGCCCACAGTACCTTTCTGGAGACAGCCTACTTGCTGATCTTTGGCAAGCTGCCGACCCAATCGGAGCTGGACAATTTTGACCAGGCGATCCGCAGTCATCGACGGGTGAAATACCGCATCCGCGACATGATCAAGTCGTTTCCAGAGTCGGGCCACCCGATGGATGCTCTGCAAACCTGTGTGGCGGGCTTGGGGCTGTTTTACCCGCTGCGGGAGATGGATCCCGACTATGTGTTCGGCACCGTCACCCGCTTGCTCTCCAAGCTGCCGACCATGGTGGCCATGTTCCACCAGATGCGACAGGGCAACGATCCCATTCCCCCGGACGATAGTCTGGATCACGCTTCCAACTTTCTGTACATGCTCTCGGGCAAGAAGCCGGATCCCTGGTTGGCCCGCATTTTTGACATCTGCCTGATCCTGCACGCCGAGCACACGGTCAATGCCTCTACGTTTGCCCTTCTGGTGAGCGCTTCCACGCTGGCTAACCCCTACAGCAGCCTGGCCACGGCGGTGGGTACCCTTTCGGGGCTGTTGCACGGGGGGGCCAACCAACAGGTGATGATGCTGCTGCGGCAAATCGGCTCGGTGGAAAATGTGCGCTCGTTTATCGAGGAGAAGCTGGCCAAAAAACAGCGCATCATGGGCATGGGTCACCGAGTCTACAAGGTGAAGGATCCGCGGGCCACTATCCTGCAGCGGCTGGCCGAAGAGCTGTTTGAGCGCTACGGCCACGACAAGTACTACGACATCGCCCTGGAAGTGGAACGGGTGTGCGAGGAGTTGCTGGGGCCGAAGGGGATCTACCCGAATGTGGACTTCTACTCAGGGTTGGTCTACGCCAAGTTGGGGATCCCGGAAGATCTGTTTACACCGGTGTTTGCCATTGCCCGAGCGGCGGGTTGGCTGGCCCATTGGCGGGAGCAGTTGTCCGATAATCGGCTTTTCCGACCCACCCAGGTGTACACAGGTGAACGCCAGCAACGCTATATCCCCATAGAAGAGCGAGGTTGAGAGCCGTTTGACAGGGCGCTGGGCCGAGATCCAAACTCAGTAAGGCCCAAGTCGTGCGTGAGGTGGTGTGTTGAGCCTCTTGGACTCTCCCCTTTGGCGAGACGGATTCACCCTGTTTCTGAGCCTTGTGGTGCAGGCCATGCCATTTCTGCTGCTGGGGGTGTTTCTATCGGGGCTGCTGGCGGTGTTTGTCGAGGGATCCCAGTTGGCCCGTTTCCTGCCCAAAGGCAAAATCGGCAGCGCGGTGGCCGGTGGCGCTTTAGGATTCTTTTTCCCGGTGTGCGAGTGCGGCAACCTGCCGGTGGCCCGTCAACTGGTGATCAAAGGGATCCCACCCCACGTGGCGGTGGCTTTTTTATTGGCGGCGCCGGTGTTTAACCCGGTGGTGATCTTTTCTACTTGGATTGCCTTTCGCTCCATGCCGGAGCTGGTGATCTACCGAGTTCTCTTTTCCTTCGGCATTGCGGTTGTCGTCGGCTTGATCTTCAGCCTGCAAAAGGATTTCCAGCCTCTGTCGCAGCCGTCAGTCTGGCGGGAGCTGCAGCGCAATTGCTCCCAAGAAGCTGATCCGAAGAACATCTCCCGCTCGCCGTTGTTGCGGGGAGGCACCTTCTGGATTGGATCCCAGAGCCCTGCTCAAGGGGCCTCTGGCGGATCCCTGGCCACTTTACAAACGGCTGAAGATGTGTATCGCTCTGCTCTGGCCGCTGCGCCTTCTCCCTCCAGGGGACAAAAAGGAGTTCTCCTGCTGCAGACCTGGGCCAGGGAGATCCGCGAATTGGGATCCGTGCTCATCTTGGGCTCGGCGATGGCGGCCCTGATTCAAACGGTGATCCCGCGTTCGTTTGTGCTGGATTATGGCCAAGATGCATTGCTCTCAATCCTGATCATGATGGCCCTGGCCGGGATCATCTCCATCTGCTCGACGGTGGATGCCTTTTTCGCCCTCTCCTTTGCCGCCACCTTCACGCCGGGATCCCTGTTGGCTTTTATGGTGTTTGGGCCGATAGTAGACTTGAAAGCCATAGGCTTGATGCTCACTCTGTTCAAGCCCCGCGCCATTTTCTACTTCGTGATCTTGGTCTTTCAGCTTACTCTGGTGGGAGCTTTAGCCATCAACTACTATGGCAGTTAAAGCGTTTGTTTGAACCTTTCTCCACAGGGACACCCTCTCCATCCACTCTCCGTCAAATATTCGTCAAATATAGTTGCTTCAGTTTAGGGTAAGACGCCTGGGCTCCTGATCGCGCCAGCGGGACGGAGTCCTTGAAAAGCCTTCCGGCTCGGTGCACTTTAAGTGTGGGTGCAGTGTCCTGCTTTAAATCGAAATGACTATAGAAAGAGTTGCCTGGATAAGGTTTGTCACCAGAGGACTCTGCTCCCAGACGGTTGAGAACTCAGGTGTTACAGGTTTTATTGTAGTAAACTCAAGAAGGACGTAGTCCGGATTTCATAATTATCGCGACCCTATTTTTCAGCAGGACAAAGCTATGAGCAATCTATACTCGACAGACTTTAACTTGTGGATTGACCGAACAACCCGGCTATTGCGGGAAAGGCGCTGGCATGAAATTGACCTAACACACTTAATTGAAGAGGTTGAGAATTTGGGTAAGAGCGAACGACGAGGGATTACCAGTCAATTAACTCGCCTTCTGCTGCATCTGCTCAAGTGGCAATATCAACCTCAGCGACGTTCAGATAGCTGGCTAGATTCCATTACAGATGCGCGAACCCAAATCGGATTGGCCATAGAAGATAGCCCTAGCCTAAAAGGTTATCTGGTAGAGCAACTTGAAGAGAGTTATCAACGGGCGCGCCGCCAAGCAGCCAGGCAAACGGGGATAGAAATCTCGACATTTCCAGATGTCTGTCCCTACTCTCCAGAGTTGGTGCTGGCAGAAGATTGGCTGCCGGAAGTTTGACAAGCATTCGACAGTGGACAGCATTTCCCACAGCACCGACCCCACAGTTCTGGCCTGGTCTTGCCTCACACAGGCAGTCCATTATGCATTAAATACCGACAACATAGATAGACTGAGGCCAATTGCCGCGCTTCCTCAAGCAGAGGCTTGCTTCTGCCAGGTGCGCATCTTGCCCGGATTAAGCAACCCATAGGGATCCACTTCTTCTTTAAAACGAATCTGGCGCGGATCCATCACTTTGCGCCCGCCGTCTTCGATGATGAAAGTGTGGGGGTTGGCAATAAATACTCCCTGCTCTTCGTGGTAGTGCATGATCTCGTTTAGACGCTCTTCGGTGGTAAAGCGGACAATTTGCAGGCCGACAGGGGTAGCTTGCCCGTTGATGCGAATCCACTCCAGGTGCATCAGCACTTCGTCGCCAAAATACTCGTACATGTGCTGCACCAGCCTCAGCTCCCGGTCGGCGGGAAAAGCCGATTGTAAATAGGTAAGGCTGGGATCCACGCTGCGGCAGTGCAAAGTGGTGTGGTTCCAAGAAAATTCCCCCAGCGAGATCCCCTTGCTGGCCTCCTGGGCCGTTTTGTTGTAAACCACTTGGCCCCCATGTTCCCGGACAAGCTCCAACAGCGGCTCCAGGCTGCATTCGGCCACCATCAACAGGGCCACAGCGGATCCCTCTGGCAGATAGCCCCGCAGCGGTGCAAAGTAGCTGGGGATCGGCCAAGCGTGCAGGCTGACCAATTTCTTGATGATCCCATCCGCATCTCCCAGGGCTTGGCCAAAATGGGCACAGGGCATAAAGCCCACTTCAGGGGGAAAGGCCACCACCAGCTCCGCCCAAGGATAAGCAGGCGCCAGCGGGATCTCCACCTCGGTGATGATCCCATTGAGGCCCCAGGCATGGCTTACTTTGAATACCTCATCTCCCCGCAGCTCCAGCACCCGGGGCTCTTCCTCCAGGGTGACCACCCGCAGCCCCAAGATGTTGCCCCGATCCCGCAGTTGGCCGTAAGTCACAGAACCAATGCCACCACTGCCGCCGGCAATGAACCCCCCGATGGTGGCCGTGCGATAGGTAGAAGGAGCCATGCGGATCTCCCAGCCCATCTCCCGGGTGTGTTTGTCGATGGCCATCAACTTGGCCCCCGCCTGCACCCGCGCCAAGCCCGGCTTTGCACAAAGCACCTGGTTGAGCTTGCCCATGTCCAGGATCACACCCCCGGCCAGCGGGATACATTGGCCGTAATTACCGGTACCGGCACCGCGCACCGTAACCGGGATCCGCAGCCTGGCACAGGCCGCTGCCACCCGCATCACCTCGGCCTCATCGGCGGGGCGCACCACCACATCTCCCCGCTTGTCGCTCAGTTGTCGGCTCAGCACGGGGCTGTAGTGGTAAAAATCCAACGACAACTTGGCCACCTGAGCCGGATCAGTGATGATCTCAATACCCTCTAAGTCAGAACGCAAAGCCTGCAGCTTGTCAGGAGCGGCAACGATCATAGGTATCCGTATTTGGGTGCAACGGTTCTTCAGACTGATACATTCACGCTGAACTCTCCTGAACATGGTTCAGGAAAGAAGCGATCGCATCCTGCCTATCTCTGTTCGCGTCAGCGGGACGGAGTCCAAACAGGAAGGCGGTATCCCGCAAAGCCCTGAGGAATACCCCCCGAGCGCTTTCCCCCTTCACTTCCCGGCAACCGTTGCGGTGGACTCAAGGATCAGGGGGAAACTTGGTCTACTATATCCCTCTCAATGACTTTTGCCAAACCGCCTAAAGCTCAGTAAATTCAGCAAAGTTCAGGGTTTTGGGGGTTAGAGGCATGCTCCATCATCGGCAGAAATTGCCTGCAAAAGGGTTTGCCGAGAACAGTATGGGAAGGATCCCTGTCCGGCCAGGTCGATTAGCCGAAGCGGCCCTCCACATAATCTCTTGTGGCTTGCTTGGTGGGGCTGTTGAAGATGACTTCAGTTCTGTCAAATTCAATCAGCTCGCCCACACGGTTGGATCCCGACACCTCCACGCTGAAGAAAGCCGTCATATCCGAGACGCGGCCGGCCTGCTGCATGTTGTGGGTGACGATGATGATGGTATATTCCTCCTCCAGCTCCTTCATCAGCTCCTCAATGCGGCGGGTGGAAATGGGATCCAACGCCGAACAGGGCTCATCCATCAAAATCACATCCGGCTTCACCGCTAGAGCCCGGGCAATACACAGGCGCTGCTGCTGCCCTCCCGACAGCGACTGACCGTTTTCTTTCAGTTTATCTTTCACCTCATCCCAAAGGGCAGCCCGCCTCAGCGAGGTTTCCACCACCTCGTCCAAGTCTACCTTCATCCCCAGCACCCGCGGGCCGTAGGCCACGTTGTCGTAAATGCTTTTGGGGAAGGGATTGGGTTTTTGGAAGACCATGCCGATACGCCGCCGCACCGCCACCGGATCGACTTCTTTGGCGTAGAGATCCTTGCCGTGGTAGGTGAGCTTGCCCTCTACACGAGCACCGGGGATCAAATCGTTGGTGCGGTTGAAGCAACGTAGGATCGTGCTTTTGCCACAGCCGGAAGGGCCGATAAACGCAGTAATCTGTCGGGCTGGGATGTCCAGAGTAACATTTTTTACCGCCAGATTGGAGCCATAGTAGACATTCAGGTTCTCGGTCCTGAAAACGTAAGAGGTCTGGTTAAGAGATTGAGTTTGCATGGCAGCACTCACAAAAAGAGCTAGAGTTCGACGAAGAGTTCGATTCAAGACTTTGTTGAGAATCCTCAGGCTATTTCCTGGTCTTGTACACCAAAAAGCGAGCGGTCAAGCTGGCCGCCAAAACAATGGCTAACAAAACCAAAGCGCCCGCCCAAGCCAGCTGCTGCTGCACCCTGTAGGGAATGATGGAGAAAAAGTAGACCATCACCGGCAAGGTAGCCACCGGGCCAAAGAGATCAGTAGACCAGAAATTGTTGTTGAAGGCGGTAAAGAGCAGAGGTGCAGCCTCGCCTGCCGCTCGGGCCAAAGCCAGGATTAGCCCGGTTACGATGGCCGGTGCCGCTGCCGGCAAAACAACGCGCATTGTGGTCTGAAAGCGATTTGAGCCCAGGCCAAGGGAAGCCAAGCGCATGTCGGGCGAAACCAGCAGCAACGCCTCCTCGGTGGAGCGGATGACAATCGGCAGCATCAGCACGCCAAAAGCCACCCCTCCCGAGAAAGCCGAAAAGCCGGATCCCCTCACCACCACAGCATAGGCAAACAGGCCGCAGAGAATGGCCGGTACCCCCGTGAGCACATTGCAGGAAAACTTAACCAGATAAGCCAAGCGGGTGCCGCGACCGAATTCAGACAAGTACACTGCCGCCAAGATGCCGAAGGGAAAGCTCAAAGCCGCCCCCGTAGCCAGCACCATTAAACTGCCGACAATTGCGTGACCAAAGCCCCCTTCCGCCAGGCCAGGGGCAGGGTAGCGGGTCTGGGTGAGGACATCCCAATTTATCCGCTGGATGCCTTCCTTGCCCACATCCCACAGCACCCAAGATAGGGAAGCTATGATCACCGCCACAAAGAGGCCACTCAGCAGGGTTAGGACAATGCCTGTGTAATTGCGGACAGGGGCAATGGCGGCACGAGTAATGTCGATGTCAACCTTCTCAGGGGCAAGCTGTGCTGAGTCGGACATGATAACAGTGCTCCTTCATCTTCTTTCTGCTTCCCAAGTTACTGCTCCAAGTTTTGAAACTTGCGGATGATGATCTCGGCAACAATGTTGACCAATAACGTCAGCACCATCAGCACCACGCCGGCATACATGAGAGCCGAAACCTGCAAGCGTCCTGCCTCCCCAAACTGAGAAGCAATCAAGGCGGTAATGGTGGATCCCGGCTGCATTAGGGAGATATTGATGCGGTTGGCGTTGCCGGAAAGCATGGCCGCTACCATGGTCTCTCCCAGGGCCCGCCCCAGCGCCAGCATGATCGAGCTGACAATGCCCGACAGGCCGGCAGGGATCATCACCGTTAAGAGGGTCTCCCAGCGGGTTGCCCCCAGAGCCAAAGCGCCCTCTTTTAGGCTGCGTGGCAGAGATTCAAGGGTACTGCGGGTAATGGAGATGATGATGGGAGAGATCATGATCCCCAGCACCACAGCCACTATCAACAAGCTGGGCCCCCGCGGAGCCGGGCCACCCAAGAAAGGGATCCAACCCAGCGTCTGGTTAATGGCTCGAAAGATGGGCCGCACTGCTGGAATCAGCACAAAGATCCCCCACAGCCCCAGCACCACACTGGGAGTGGCCACGATCAGCTCAATGGCAAAGCCAATCGGCTCCGTTACCCACTTGGGGGCAAAACCTTCCGTCAGGAAGATGGCAGTGCCAATGCCCAGAGGGATGGCAAAAATCAAAGCCACCAGAGAGGTTACCAAACTGCCATAAATCTGTGGTAGCACTCCGTAGATGTTTTCCACCGGGTTCCAGCGGGCAGTAACCAGGAAGCCCAAGCCAAACTGCTGGATCGCCGGCAGAGCCGCTTCGGTGGTTTGAAGAATCACCCAGATGAGGATAATGCCGGCAAACCCTGCCAAGGCCAGCGTCAGGCGGACAAAGCCCACATCAACAGCCCGAGACAGGCTCGCCTTTTTCTCAATGTCAACATCGATATCCGGGTTTGGTGGTGAACCATAACCCGTAGCCGCTGAAGTCATAGCCTCTCTCCCATGATCATCTTCGGTTCAAAATCTTTCCTAAAAATCCCACCGTGCAAGGTAACCCCAGCAGCCGACCGAGAAAGCCTCACCTGCCTCCTCAGCCGGCCACCAGCTCCACTCTAGTGGAGTTCAGGCTGCACCCCGGTCATCGCACCGCCTTGGGGTTAACGGTGATGGCATCCAGCTCTGCAAAGATCCGCTGGATAGCCGCCTCAGGCATAGGGATGTAGTCCAGCTCGCGGGTAATGGCCTGACCTTCCGGCCCCTGGGTCCATTTCAGAGTCTCCACCAGCTTGGTCAATTTCTCCTGGTCGGGATACTCGCGGTACAGCATCACCCAGAACAAGCCCACAATTGGGTAGTCATCTGGCCCTTCAGGGTCGGGCACCAACAGCGCAAAGTCATCAGGAATGGGAGCATCAAGCGCCGAGGTAGCTGCCTCAGTCGAGAACCCAACAATGTTGCCCGCTTTGTTTTCCAAGCGAGCAGTGGTCATCTTTTCCAGCTTGGCATAGGACTGGTTCACGTAGCCAATTGCCCCTGGCTCCTGCTTGATGGTGGCGGCTACGCCCTCATTCCCTTGGGCTCCAATGCCAACAGGCCACTCGACAGAAGTACCAGCACCGGCTGTCCAATTAGGGCAGACAGTTCTGATGTGGTTGGTGAACACAAAGGTAGTCCCAGAACCATCAGAGCGGTGTACCCAGGTGATGTCCAGGGGTGGCAGCTTGTTTGCTATACCTGGGTTCTCGGCCTTGATGCGAATGTCGTCCCAGCGAGTGATCTCGCCGGTCACGATGCCGCAGTAGGTTTTCCGCTTCAGGATGAGCTCTCCGTCTTCAATGCCGGGCAGGTTATAGGCAAACTCGATGGCCCCTCCCGCCAGAGGCAACTGTAGGGGCTCATAGCCGTATTTAGCTCGGAAGCTTTCCAGGCGAGCACCGGAGAAAGGCGCCTCGGAAGCGCCGAAGTCCACAGTGCCATTGATCACCTGCTCTAGGCCAGCACCACTACCGACAGACTGATAGCTGACTTGCACAGTGGGGTCTACGGTGCGGTTGTAGGCGTCAAACCAACGTTGCAGCAAAGGAGCCGCAAAGGTCGCGCCCGCCCCGGAGATTTGCACGGTTTGGGCTTGAGCCGAGGTCGCCGTTAGAAATCCTACTGTTAGAGCGGTGAGGGAGAAAGCAGAAAGCAGGGTTCGCATGGGTAATATCTGTGGCGAATCAACACTTTCAACCCTATAACCTCAAAGTTAACAGAGGGATATCTAAAGGTTAACCTTAGGTTAAGTCAAGAGAAAAATCGATATTTTTTGAGTATACTGACTCGTTTCCAAACCTCGATTTTCCATCTGGTGGTCTTGGCCAGTTTGGATTTCAGCAAAATCAGGATCCTGGAGCCCAGGATCCGCGAAAAGGTCTAGCTGCTGAACTTCTATCTCGTTTGACAACCAATCAAACGGACACAACTTGAATAAGAGCTAAGCTTAGACGGCTGCAAAAAAACTCGATCCAGATCCAAGATGTGTAAAATTTGAGACAAAGATGTTGCTCCCCTCTCGGCAAGCTTGGACATGATTTCAGCAGGGCGGGAAAAGCCCCGCCCAGAGATTCTTTCGGCTTTTGGCAGAGAGAATTGGTTAGAAGATAGACTCCAACCTTCTAGACGTGGGGCAGCTCTACATGTTCCCCGAGCAGAGAAAGATCTGGGCTCTAAGCTGGGATCCGCCCGCCCCCCATGAGGTACAGCAGGGCCATGCGCACCGCCACGCCGTGGGTGACCTGCTGCTCAATCAGGTTCAAGCCGGGATCCTCCATCACCTCGGAGCTGAGTTCCACACCGCGATTGACCGGGCCGGGGTGCAGAAGCTTGACATCCGGGTGGCACAGGCGCAGTCGTTGCCGCGTGAGGCCGAAGAAGTGATGGTACTCCTGCAGGCTGGGGAGAAGGAACTCGCTCATGCGCTCCTGCTGCAGGCGTAGGGTGATAACAAAACGCGCCCCTTCGAGGGCAGGCTCTAGCTGCCAATGGACAGGGAGCGTATGGCCGGGCACAAACTGGGCAAAATCCTTGGGCAATAGGGTGGGAGGGCCGGCTAAGTGAACCTCAGCTCCGGCAGTCACCAAGGCATAGATATCGGAGCGGGCCACCCGCGAGTGGAGAATATCGCCGACAATGGCAATTTTGATCCCTTGCAGCAACTCCAGACGGGGACGCCGGGGATCCAGATGGCTGCAGAGGGTAAACAAATCCAGCAAACCTTGAGTGGGATGTTCGTGCAGGCCATCCCCGGCATTGAGAACGCCCACAGGGGATCCGCGGCGGTCGATCTCGGCAGCCAACTGCTGCGGCACCCCTGCCTGGGCATGGCGAACGATCAAGAGATCGGATCCCATGGCCAGAAAGGTGCGGGCCGTATCCAAGAGCGTCTCCCCTTTGCTCAAGGAAGAGGTGCCTGGGGAAAAGTTGAGCACATCTGCCGAAAGGCGCTTGGCCGCCAGCTCAAAACTGGAACGAGTGCGGGTGGAAGGCTCGAAGAACAGCGTCACCACCACCTTCCCCTGCAGGGTGGGCACCTTGGGCAACCGCCGCGTCAACACCTCCTGGAAACTGGCGCTGGTCTGCAAAACCATCTGGTATTCTTCGGGAGTAAAATCCGCCAAGCCCAAGACGTGCTGCCGCTGCCAAACCATAGGGGATCCCTCAAATGCCCAAGCGGGCAAAGATCTCGTCTAGGTGAGTTAGGTGGCGCTGGGGATCAAAGCAGTCCTGCAGTTCTGCCTCGCTCAGGTGGGCCATCACTCGGGGATCCGCCAGCAGATTGGCGCGGAAATCCCCGCCGGGCTGGTTCCAGGCGCGGTGAGCATTTTCCTGCACCAGGCGGTAAGCTTCCTCGCGGCTCAAGCCCTTCTCCACCAAAGCCAGCAGCACCTGCTGGCTGAAGATGACGCCGCCGTAGAGGTTGAGATTGCGCTCCATGTTGCCGGTGTGAACCTGCAGGTGGCGCACCAGGTCGGCCATGTTCACCAGCAGGTAGTGGCAGAGGATGGAGGCATCCGGCAGGATGACCCGCTCTACGGAGCTGTGGGAGATGTCCCGCTCATGCCAAAGGGGGATGTTTTCCAGAGCCGGAAGGGCATACCCCCGCAGGAGGCGGGAAATCCCGGTTAGCTGTTCAGATTTGATGGGGTTGCGCTTGTGGGGCATGGCAGAGGATCCCTTTTGGCCGGGGGCAAAGTATTCTTCCACCTCCAGCACGTCCGTCCGCTGCAGATTGCGGATTTCAGTAGCAAAGCGCTCTAGGGAAGAGCCAATCAGAGCCAAGGTTTGCACGTATTCAGCGTGGCGATCCCGCGAGATTACCTGTGTCGAGGCTGTATCGGGCTTCAGGCCCAGGCGAGCGCAGGCCAACTGCTCCACCTGGGGAGGCACGTTGGCGTAGGTGCCCACGGCGCCAGAGATCTTGCCCACCGCCACCACTTCCCGCAGGCGAGCTAGGCGCTCTTGGTGGCGCAGGCACTCGGCCAGCCACCCTGCCAGCTTAAAGCCAAAGGTAATCGGCTCGGCGTGAACACCGTGGGTGCGGCCGATCATGAGGGTGTAGCGGTGCTGCCGAGCTTGGTCGCGGATAGCAGCGATGAGGTCGGCCAGGCGGGCTTGCAAGATCTCCACCGAGGCCACAAGCTGCACGGCCAGAGCGGTATCCAACACGTCCGAGCTGGTCAGGCCCAGGTGGATGTAGCGCCCTGCCTCGCCCACGTGCTCGTTGAGGTTGGTTAAGAAGGCAATAACATCGTGCTTCACTTCCGCCTCAATTTCCAAAACCCGCGCCGGGTCAAAGGCGGCTTTGGCTCTGATCTCCTGCAGGGCTTCTTGCGGGATCCGCCCCAGCTCCGCTTGCGCTTCACAGACAGCCAGCTCCACCTGCAGCCAGGTCTGGAGCTTGTGGGCAGTGGACCAAATCTGGCCCATTTCGGGCAGAGTGTAGCGCTCGATCAAGGTGCCTTTTCCGTCGGTACAGTAGGATGAGCTAGGCTATTTTAGCCTTTGGCGTCCCCCCTCGAGGAAAAGCCGCTGGGGGATCCCTGCGGGCTTGGCTTGCGGTGTCGAAGGAGCAGCAAGGAGTTTGCAGATGACCGTCGGAGCTGTGCCAACTCAGGGAAAAAGAGCTTGGACAGCCGAAGAATTCATGGCGTTGTCCAGGGAGGGACATCGCTACGAGATTGTTGATGGGAAGCCAATTGATATGGGAAGCGCGGGGGCACTCCATGGTTATGTCTGCAGCCTCCTATTGGCAGCTTTGACCCCCTACGTTTTGTCCAACAAGCTGGGGATCGTTTTAGATTCCAGCACTGCTTTTAAGATGAAGAGTGGAAATTGGCGCTCCCCTGACATCTCTTTTTTTGCTAAAGAACGCTTGCAGGGCATGGCTGAACTGCCCACAGGATTTTTGGAAGGCGCTCCAGATCTGGCTGTTGAAGTGCTTTCCCCCCGCAATACGGTTGAAGAAATTCATGACAAGCTGGTGGAGTACTTTGAAAATGGCAGCCGCCTGGTTTGGCTGGTTCACCCCAGCGAGCACTACGTCCTGGTGTATCGCAGCTCTCAAGAGCCTGACCGCCTCCTGAAATCGGTTGATCTTCTAGAAGGTGAAGAGGTTATTCCAGGATTTGCCCTGCCGGTGGCTCATCTATTCCAGAAGCTTTCCTTGTAACATCCCCCCGCCCTCACTCTAGCCAATAGAGCTTGGGCCTCCCAACCTTGCCATTGGGCATTCCTGCCCCGCGTCACAGAACGACTTGGCAGAGGAGTCGGTATCTCGACCCTGACTTTCTCGCCAGAGCGCGGAACTTGTAGCTCCCCGCACCCCTTGCAAGTTAAGTGCAGGGGGTTGCCCCTCTCGCCGACGGTCTATATTGAACTAGTTCGGGATCCGAAGAGCATGACTCTAGTCAATAATAAGCTCAACTATACTGAAAATAATGTATAATATGTTCAGTACGGATTACTACCAGTTGATCTTTCTGTTTACTTTCGAGTCTGCCAACATGGTAGCCAAAGCAAAGCAGAAAATTGGTAGTAAGACGACACGGAAACTGCGCTTTGGGTATTCTACTCAAAGCTTTGCGGGATACCGCCATTCTGGTTGGAAACAAACAGAATGCTATCGCTGCATAGTTGAACAGTGATGTTCAGCAGTGTTCAGCGTAAATGTATCAGGACGTCATTAGCGGTGCGGAGCACAATCAAGTGTCGATGGGGAAGGATAGCTCTGATAGGTTTCTTGGCAGCATTCCTCGCTCCTGCCCCTGCCACCTCTTTGCCTGCCTTCCCACCTCCTCCTGAGAAGACCTCGGCCCCAAACACCGCTTCCGAGTTCAACTGGCAGGGATCCCTCAAGTTGCTGCGGGGGGATCCCGTGGCTGCCCTGGCGGATCTGGATCGGGCGGTGCAGTTGGATCCCAGCTATGCGCCAGCCTATGTGAACCGCAGCTACGTCTACAACCAGTTGCGCCAGCCCCAAGAGGCGTTGGCCGATGCGGAGCGGGCCATTCAGTTGGATCCGCGAATTCCAGAAGCCTACTTTAGCCGCGGGGTGGCCTATCTTCAGTTGGGGGATCGAGAAGCGGCGATGGCCGACTTTCGCCAGGCCTTGGCTCTCTTTTCCAAGAGCGGCAACTTTGCCAACCAGGCCATCCTGCAGCAACTGCTGCGCCAGTTGGGGGTGGATTAGCCTTGAGTCTTTAGAGACTTGCGTTCTCCCAACCACTCTGATAAGGAAACTTCCTGAGCTTGCAGCCCAAAGACCTGACAAAAGGACTTCACCACCACCGGGGCCACTGCCGCCATCGTTACTCGGGGACAAAACTGAACCAGGGATCCCACCGGGCGATCAGGGATCCCACAGGGCACGATGGCCTCGAAGGCAGCTAGATCCGGGCAGACGTTGAGGGCAAAGCCATGGTAGGTCACCCAGCGGGAGACCTTGATGCCGATGGCCGCCACTTTGCGCCCCTCCACCCAAACTCCTGTCAAGCCAGGGATCCGCTCCCCCTGTAGGCCGAAGTGGGCCAAGGTCTGGATGACCACCTCTTCTAGCTGGCGTAGGTACTCGTGGAGATCTGGGCGGTGGCGCTTTAGGTTCAGCATCGCATAGCCCACCCACTGCCCCGGCCCATGGTAGGTCACTTCGCCGCCGCGCTCCACCCGTAGGATTTCCGGCTCTTGTTCAGAAGGAGATTCCGGGTGGATAGCCGGGGATCCTATCGGCTGAGAAAGGCTCTTGAGAAACTTGGGATCGGCTCCTGCCCCCAAGGTGTAAACCGCAGGATGGGTGAGCAGCAGTAATCCGTCCGGCAACTGGGGATCCCGGATCATATGGGCCAGTCTTGCCTGCTGCCAAGCCCAGGCAGTGCGGTAGGGCACTTCACCCGGCAGGTGAACCTGCAGAAGCGGCAGTTGCACGGGGGATCCAGAAAAGTTCACCTAGCTTACAGGTTTAGTTAACCTGCGCCCGCAACCGCTCCAACAGGGCCCGCGGCTGCAACAGCCCCTCAATGCGGTCAATCGGCTTCCCATCTTTGAAGAGGATCAGCGTTGGCACCGCTTGAATGCCCCAGCGAGCAGCGATGGTTGGGTACTTTTCGGTGTCAACCTTCACAAAAGTAACCGCATCCCCCACCTGAGGTTTTACCTGCTCCAACACTTGCGCCATAACCTGACAAGGGCCGCACCAGGAAGCATAAAAATCCACCAGGATGGGGGTTTTGGATCCCTGAATCATGTCGGCAAAACTTTTGAATTGCTGTTTGTGCGCCATAGGAAACTCCCAGAGTGTTCTGAAAAGCCTGAAATGAAATCTATTTGTAAGCTAACTGTTTGAGACTAAAAATTAGGTAGGGATCCCGCTACGGCCTGCTTCGGTTTCCCGGTAGGATGGCTAGGGTTTGGGAGAAGAGCTAGAGCGTACCCGTAGTCTAGGGTGTTGTGGTGGACAAAGGGGCAGACTTTAGCAGGGTTTAAGGACTTGGAGGAGTGGGATCCCGATGGCAACAAGTAGCAGCATGGTGAATCGTGGCGTGTTGGCTGCAGTGCTGGCTGGGGTAGGACTCAGCCTATGGGGGGCTTGGCGTTGGCTGTGGGATCCCTGGGGCTGGGCTCAGGTAGTGGCCGGGTTGCTGCTGAGTTTGGGCAGCTTGCTCTACTGGCTCAAGACCCGCCCCGCCGATCACCTGGTGGTGGAGCCCCAAGGCTGGCGCATCAGCCGCCACACCCCCGAGCACTGGGTCATTCAAGCGGAGTTTGTGGCTCGCAACCTCAACCCCCTTTTGGAAGTCACCTTGGCCCAGGTGGAGCCGCGACTGCATTTGCTCAGCGCCGGATCCCTAGAAGGCATTCACACCCGCCTACGCCTGCGCTCTCGCCATCCGGATCTTCCCCCCCGCCAAGACAACTACTGGCAGGCCTACATCATCACCCCCCAGAACCAGACTGGCCTAGAGGTTGAGATCGAGCTGAAGGGGAAAGGGCTAGCGGATCTGCGCTCGGCCTGGCTCCAGCTGGACTACATTCAGTACGGGCGGCAGCGGCGCACCCTCAAGACCAGCCATCTCATCCTGCCGTTGCAGGAGGTGGATCCCTTGCCGGAGCTGAACTGGCAGCAGCAGGGATCCCTCCTTTGGGCCGCCGTTCCCACCCATCTGCTGACCCCCAGCGATGACTTGGCCGAGGTGCTACGGCGGTATGTAGGCCCTCACATCCAGCCCGGCGATATGGTGGCCATCTCGGAAAGCGCCGTGGCTATTGTCCAGGGCAACTTCCGCCATCCCCTGCAGGTGCAGCCCGGCTGGCTGGCCCGCACCCTGTGCTACTTCTTCCCCTCCAAGACCAGTCTTTCAAGCTGCTACGGGATGCAGACTTTGATTGACTGCTCCGGGGCCTGGCGGGTGGTGTGGGCTTTTGTGGTGGGATCCCTGGCCAAGCTGCTGGGGATCCCGGGGGTCTTTTATGCCCTGGCGGGGGAGCAGGCCGATCTCATCGACGACGTTACTGGCACCCTGCCTCCCTATGACCAGTTCATCGTGCTGGGGCCGCGGGATCCGGCCAAGTTGGTGGGGGATCTGCATCGGCAGACGGGCTACGAAGTGGCCATCGTGGATGCCAACGATCTGGGGCAGGTCAAGATCCTGGCAGCCAGCCCCGGCGTAGAGCGGGAGCTGGTGGAGCAAGCCCTGGGCAAGAACCCCGCCGGCAATGCCGCTGAACAAACCCCCCTTGTGCTGATCAGGAAGATGCCACCTGACTGAGGCTCTGCTGGGATCCGAGGGCTTGCATCGCCTGGTGAGTGGAGAGGAAGAAGCGCTCAGCGCCCACTTTCTCCACAAACCCAGCCTTTTGGAGGCGATCCATTACCGGCCCCTTCACCTCGGCCATGGCAAAGCCCACCCCTGCCTGCTGCAAACGTTCCACCAACTGGGTCAGCACTTCCAAAGCGCTGCCGTCGATGAAGTTGATGGCGCTGGCAACGAGCAGCACCTGCTCCACTGTGGGTCGCGCCGCCACCTCTCGCAGCAGATACTCCTGCAAGTAGGCTGCGTTGGCAAAAAACAGGCTCTCGTCCACCCGCACTGCCAAGATACGGGGATCGGTAATCACCTCATGGCGCTGCACGTTGCGGTAGTGCTCCGTACCGGGCACCTGACCCACGATGGCAATGTGAGGACGGCTAGCCCGCCAAAGAAAGAGCAGGATGGAGACTAACACCCCTATTCCGATCCCCTGCTCCACCCCGATCCCCAAAACACTGGCAAAGGTTACCAACCAAACCAGGGCATCGCCGCGGTCGTAGCGCCAGCTTTGCAGCAGGGGGTGAAAATCCACCAGTGCCAGCACTGCTACCAGAACGATGGCCGCCAGGGTGGTCTGGGGCAAGAAGGTGAACAGGGGCATCAGCCAGATGACCGTCAAAGCCACCAACAGGCCGGTGATTAGGGAGGCCAGGCCACTGTTGGCGCCTGCTTGAAAGTTCACCACCGACCGGCTGATGCCTCCCGTTACCGGATAGCCGCCACTGCAGGCTGCTGCCAAGTTGGCTGCCCCCAAAGCCACCAGATCTTGGTTGGGATCCACCTTCTGCCGCCGCTGGCTAGCCAAGGACTGCCCCACGGCATAGCTCTCCGTGAAGCCCACCAAGCTAATGGCCAAGGCGGTGGGCAGAAGCGCTGTCCACTGTCCCCAGCTCAACGAGGGAAAGCCCAAGGGGGGCAACCCGGAAGGAATGGAGCCAACAACGGATACCCCTGCCCTCTCCGAGAGGTTTAGGCCCCAGACCAACAGGCTGGTCACGAGCACAGCCGCTAGCGGTGCCCCCTTGGTCAAAATCAAGGCCCAACCTGGAGGCACACCCCAACGCCGCAGTTGGTGGGGCAGCTTGTGCTGGGCGTACACCAGCAGGGATATGGCCATCAGCCCCAAGCCAAAGGTTACCCAGTTTACCTTATCCAGGCTCTGCCACAGCCGCTGCACCAACAGCAAGAAGGACTCCGTGTTGGCGATCTTGACCCCCAGGAGGTGGCGGAGCTGGCTGAAGCCGATGATCAAGGCCGCCGCGCTGCCAAAGGCAGTCACCACCGTGTGGCTTAAGAAATTGGCCAAAAACCCCAGCCGCAACAACCCCATGGCCCCCTGGACCAGACCCACCTCCAAGGCCAGCCCCAAAGCCAACTGTCCATACTCCGGGCTGCCCGGCAAGGACTCCGTCCCGCTGACGCGACCGGCCAGCGGCTCTAACCCTGCCGCCACCAAGAGGGAGATGATGGCCACTGGCCCTACCGCCAAGGCGCGGCTGGATCCCAGTAGTCCATATACGATCACCGGCAAAATACTGGCGTACAGGCCCACTTGGGGGGGCAACCCGGCCAACAGGGCATAGGCCATGCTCTGAGGCACCAGCAGAATGGCCACCACAAGGCCGGCGATCAGATCTCCCGGCAAATCTGATCGTTGATAGTGGAAGACCCAAAGAGACTCCTTAGCAAAGGGCAGGTACCGCGCCAGGATCCCTTGCCCCCCAGAGGAAGCAGAAGGGATCCCACTCATAGCGCCTGACCTCGGTTCCAGGGCATGCGAGCCAAGAGCAGAGCCATGCCACAGGTGTTGGTTACACCCGCAAACACCAGCCCAGCGCCCACAAAGCCACTCAGCAGCAGCCACCAGGGGTTGACAAAGGCCCCCAGAAGGGTTCCGGTGAGCACCAGGGATCCCGCCGCAATCTGCACCTGCCGCATGATGGAGATGGGCGCATTTTGGGTGCGGGTAACGGGCAGCTTGGCCGCTTTCCAAGCCTCGATCCCGCCCTTGAGGCTAATGACCTCCGGCCAGCCGCGGTCTAGCAACTGACAACCGGCGCGGATGGAGCGGCTGCCCATGCGGCAGTGCAACACCACCGGCTTCTCTGGCGTGGAAGCAGGCACTTTGGCCGGGTCAAAGGTAGATAGGGGCATGTTGATGGCCCCCGGGATCCGCTCATCGGCATATTCTCCCGGCTCCCGCACATCAATGAGCTGGACTCGCCCCTGATCCAGCCACTGTTTTAAGGTCAGGGCATCGATCTCCTTGAGACGGGGATCCCGTTCTTGCGAAGCGGAAGGGATAGGGTTTTGTTGGGTTACGGTCATGGTTGTCTCCTTGCTTCTAGCGTTGTCTAAAATGCAAAATGCAGCGATTTTTGGGATTAATCCCCCTCCTCAAGCAAATGACTGGGCTCACCGGGGTAAAACCGGCTATCCAGGATTTGCTCTGAGGAATAAGGGCAGGTTTTGGGGAAAATCTTTCTGGGCAGCTTGGTCTCCTCCAGGGCCAGCTTCAGCGCTCCCAAGTAAGACTTGGAGATGGCCTCTGGCAAATAGGGCTTGAGACTTGGGCTTTCTTCAAGAAGCTCCAGAACTTCCTGCCGCTGCAGCTGGAGGGTGAGGAGCCAGCTTGCGGATCTCCCCTCTGGCTGGTACTCCCACTTGAGGAGATGCCCAACCAAAACTGCAAGTCGGTTTCGCAGTTCCTGCCGCTGTTGCCTGCCCAACGATTCAATCTCCTCGACTAAATTGGGCAGATCCAGCTTCTCCCAGGCCCGATCCCGCAGAAATTGAGCTTGTTGCTGGATCCAAGCGTAGAAATCGCTCTCATAGAGACTTTCTCGATCCACGCTCAAACTCTCCATTTCTGGCAAGCCAATTGAGAGAAGGTTACCCAGAGCAGCGGGCCCTCACCATCGGAGTTTCACATGGGCTCCCCAGCCGGCGGGGGCTTACCCTGCACCTCGCTGCCCAGAAGGAATTAAACCGCTGCTGCCACTTGGCCGCACTGCTCGTTGGCCGGCACCGCTTCCTGGATCTTCTTCGGCTGGGGCAGGTTGAGGCTGTTCATCAGGGCAATGAAGCTCTCACGGGAACGCAGGTTGCCCGTTTCCGGATCCACAAAGCGCGGGTTCCAGCGCTTCTCCTCGCCAATGGTGGAGACGGTGTGCCCGCGATAGTCGTGGCCGGGGTAGACCAAAGTCTCGTCGGGCAGCGTAAACAAGTGCTGGGTAACATGGTCGTACATCAGGCCGGGATCCCCGCTTTGGAAATCCGTGCGCCCACAGCCGCGGATCAGCAGGGCATCTCCGGTAAGGACGCGATCCCCATTGACGCGGTAGGTCATGTGGCTGTCGGTGTGGCCCAGGGTAGCGATGGCTTCAATGACGACGGATCCCACTTGCAGCGTTTCCCCATGACCGATGAAACGATCTGCACATTGAGCCTTGGCCTGTACTGGCACCACCCCTTGGCAACCGGTCAGTTCCCGCAGCTTCCCGGTTCCCGTAATGTGATCCGCGTGAACGTGGGTTTCCAGGCAGTACTTCAAGGTTAGACCCAATTCCCGAATCAACTTCAAATCCCGCTCCACCTGCTCCAGTACCGGATCCACCAGCGCGGCCTCGCGGGTTGCCGGATCCGCGATTAAATAGGTGTAGGTGCTTGTTTCTGCGTCGAACAGTTGGCGAAATAGCATAGTGCCCTCCTGTCTGGTATCGAAAGCCCGACGTGAACTTGGACTTTCTAGGAACACTATATAACTATCTAGTGTTAAAATCAAGTTGCATGGACGGCGCAAGCAGGTTTGTTGATTGGGGAAAAGCCGGTGAGCAGAGCGGATGTGAATGAGTGTCGCACAATCCTGACGCCGCAGGTTCTCGACAGCGTGGCAGAGTACTTCAAGGTTTTGGCGGAACCCAACCGCCTGCAGATCCTGTGTCAGTTGCGCTCGGGGCCCAAGAACGTCACCCAAATCTTGGAAGCTACGGGTATGGGCCAGGCCAATGTTTCCAAGCACCTCAAGATCCTGACCCAGGCAGGGATCGTCAGCCGTCAGCCCAAGGGGGTGAGTGTTTATTACCAAATTGCGGATCCCATGTGCTTTGAGCTGTGTGAAATGGTATGTCGGCAGTTGGTGAGTCGGCTACAACAGCAAGCCCGCCAACTGGAGCCGCTGGCAGCCATTCACCCAGGTCAACCGAGCTGAGGCGGAAAGGGTTCTCAAGTAGGTTGGGATTTCGCGAGCACCCGAAGGTTATTCCAGCCCCAGCCGCCGACGAAAGTAAGGGATGGTCTGTTGCAGCCCAACTTGCAGCGGGATCCGAGGCTCCCAACCCAAGAGGGCGCGGGCTTTGCCAATATCCGGCTGCCGTTGTCTGGGATCGTCCGTCGGCAGAGGCCGGTAAACGATGGGAGAAGGGCTGCCGGTGAGGGCGAGCACCTGCTGGGCCAGCTCCAGGATCGTGAACTCCTCTGGGTTGCCCAAGTTAAAGGGTCCGGGGTAGGGGCTGTTCATCAGCCGGATCAAGCCTTCCACCAGGTCGGAGATGTAGCAAAAGCTGCGGGTCTGGGATCCATCCCCATAGACCGTCAGGGGATCCCCGCGCAGGGCCTGGACGATAAAGTTGCTCACCACGCGGCCATCGTCCTCCCGCATGGCGGGGCCGTAGGTGTTGAAGATGCGGGCCACCCGGATCTCCGTTTGGTATTGCCGCTGCCAGTCGAAGGTGAGGGTTTCTGCCAAGCGCTTGGATTCGTCGTAGCAGGCCCGCGGGCCAATGGGGTTGACGTGGCCCCAGTAGTCTTCCGGTTGGGGATGCACTTGGGGATCCCCGTACACTTCTGAAGTCGAGGCCAGCAGGAACCTCGCTCCCGTTTTCTGGGCCAGTTGCAGCAGGTGGTAGGTGCCCCAGAGGCTGGTGCGGATGGTGCGGATGGGATCCGCTTGGTAGTGGGGGGGGGAAGCGGGGCAAGCCAGGTGGTAGATCTGCTGGATCCCGGCCTCTTCCAAAGCGGGCGGCAAGGGATCCGCCACGTCGTGCCAAATGAACTGAAAGGCGGGGTTGTCCAGATGGGCCTGGACATTGAGCTGCCGGCCTGTGGAGCCATTGTCCAGGCAAATGACCCAGTGGCCTTCTTGCAGAAGGCGGGTTACCAAGTGGGATCCGATAAATCCGAGGCCACCCGTAACCAGGATCTTCATGATTTCCCCTGATTTCCCCAGCACCTACCAGCCCACTCCAATGAGGGTTATGCCCGCCTGCCGCACCGCCTCCCGATCCAGACAGTTACGGCCATCGATGAGCAAGGGCCGCCGCATCAGCTCTGCAATCCGTCGGTAATCCAGCGACAAAAACTCCGGCCACTCCGTCACCAACACCAGGGCATCGCAGTCCTGGGCCAGGCGAAACACATCCGTTTCCACCACCACATGGGCCAACCCCTCCCGCATCCCCGAGGCGGATACAATTGGATCATATGCCTTGACCTTGGCCCCCAGACGGTGGAGTTGTTCGATCAAAGTCAGGGAAGAGGCATCCCGCAGGTCGTCGGTGTGGGGTTTAAACGTGAGGCCCAAAAGGCCAACGGTTTTACCCTTGAGCACCTTGAGGGCTTGCTGCAGCTTTTCCACCAAACGTTGCCGCTGTTCTCGGTTGACCTCCACCGTGGCCCGCAACAGCTTGGCCTCATAGCCGTAGTCAGCAGCGGTTTGAATGAGAGCCGCCAGATCTTTGGGGAAGCAGCTTCCGCCCCACCCTATGCCAGCGTTGAGAAAGGCGCGGCCAATGCGCCTATCTAGGCCGATCCCTTCTGCCACCTGGGTGATGTCGGCACCGGTGCGCTCGCAGATGTTGGCCATTTCGTTGATAAAGCTAATCTTGGTGGCCAGGAAGGCGTTGGCGGCATACTTGATCATCTCGGCAGAAGCCAGGTCGGTCACCAGCAAAGGCACGGGATCCCCTTGCAGGCCCTGCTGGCGGTTGAGGATGGGTTCATACAGCTGCCGCATGATTTCAATGGCGCGGGGGCTGTTAGAGCCAATCACAATGCGATCCGGGTAGAAGGTATCTTGGATGGCACTGCCCTCCCGTAGGAACTCGGGGTTGCTCACCACGTCAAACTGCGGCGTCCAAGGCGAGAGCTCCAAGGTCAGGGATCTGGCCTCAGGATCCCTCCCCACTTCCCGGCTGCTCAGCCGCTGCTTGGCAGCTTCAGCGGCCCCGTCCAAAATGAGCATGCGCACCCAGTCCCCAGAGCCAATGGGCACAGTGGATTTGTTGACAATGACCCGATAGTGCTCGTCCAGATGCTGGCCAATTTCCCGCGCCACTGCTTCCACGTAGCGCAGATCGGGATCCCCGCTGGGCAGGGCCGGGGTGCCCACGGCAATAAACACCACCTCGCTGGCCTGGATCCCAGAGCCCAGATCGGTGCTAAAGTGCAGCCGACCCGCCGCAGTTCCCTCCCGCACCAGCTTTTCCAGGCCGGGCTCGTAGATGGGCAGGCGACCCCGCTGCAGCCCTTCAATCTTGGCGGGGTTGTTGTCCACACAGATAACGCTATTTCCTAGGTGAGCCAGGCAGGCTCCTGTTACCAGGCCCACATAGCCAGCGCCTACCACAGCAACGTGCATACTCAGAGTTCGCTCCCCAATCGGCGGCCACTTGACTAAGCCTTAGCAGCTTGCTTTTAGGGTACCCTCCCTTACCCCTATTGAGGTCGGTGACAGAATAAAGCAGGATATCTGCGGATCCCCGCTCGAGCTGCAGTGAGCTTTCTGGATTCTGCTGCCATAGCCAGCCGCCGTCAGCGCCAAGTGCAGAGGGTGCTGTACGTCACGCTAGGGCTAAATGTCCTGGTGTTTCTGATCAAGTTAATCCTGGGGCTGACGACGGGATCCCTAAGCCTCATTGCCGATGCCCTGCACAGCTCCACCGACAGCGCCAGCAACATTTTGGGCTTGGTGGCCGTGCGCTTTTCTTCGCCAGAGCCCGATGACGACCATCCCTACGGCCATCGCAAGTTTGAAGCCATTGGAGCGCTGGGGATCGCCGCCTTTTTGGGGATGGCCAGCCTGGAGATCCTGCGCACAGCCGTGGAGCGGTTTTGGGAGCCCCAGCCCCACCTGCAGATTGACGAGCTAACCTTGGGGGTGATGGTGGGGGTGTTGGGCATTAACGTCTTTGTCACCCTCTACGAGCACCGCTGGGGCAAAGCTCTGTCCAGCTCGCTGCTGTTGGCCGATGCGCGCCATACCCTCAGCGACGTTGGGGTGACGCTGACGGTGTTGCTGGGGTTGGCCGGCATGCATTATTGGGGGATCCCTTGGTTGGATCAAGCCCTGGCTTTGCCGGTGGCGCTGCTGGTGCTCCGAAGCGGCTGGGAAGTGCTGCAGGAGTATCTTCCCTACCTCACCGACCGGGTGGCGATCCCCTCTGAGGCCCTGCGGGATCTGATCCTGAGCGTGCCAGGCGTGCTCGACTGCCATGACATCACTTCCCGCGGCATCCCCGGGGAGATAGTCTTTATCGAGATGCACCTGGTGGTGGAGCCGCAGGATATCGAGTCCGCCCACCGCCTCACTGAGGAAGTTGAACGCCTCTTGCAGGAGCGCTACGGGCCAGCGCGGATCCTCATCCACCTGGAGCCCCGCTCCCATATCGAACAACCCTAGCGAGAGCTTGCCACCTGCCAACAGATAGCCTAGCCAAACCTCAGGGATCCTGATGTTTCCAAAAGAACACCAAAACGGTATCAACGCCTCTGCGAGCGTCCCTCAAAATCTCGGAAAAGCCCATTCTTTCGTCGGATCCCTCGACGCCTTGTGCCACAAGGCTTTCCGGCCCCAAAACCCCCTCGCCGAAACTCTTTTTGCCCCCTTTTTTCCGGATCCCTCGCAAACGGGTCTTGCATCCCTTGCCCTGCTTGGCTTTAATAGGGGTGGAGTTCCCCCTTCGGGGGGATCCCTAGAAATTGGAAACCCCTCCATTCAGGGTTTTGGTAGTGGTATTTAATTGTGTTCCCCCTTCGGGGGGATCCCTAGAAATTGGAAACATGGCCTTAATTGGTTACTGGAATATAGAAGTTGATGTTCCCCCTTCGGGGGGATCCCTAGAAATTGGAAACAACTGCTGCCCAGCCCCACACGCCGATTGACCCGGCTGTTCCCCCTTCGGGGGGATCCCTAGAAATTGGAAACACGATGGGGTAGTGGTGCACTAGCGGTACTTCGTCGTAAGTTCCCCCTTCGGGGGGATCCCTAGAAATTGGAAACAATCTCATTGTTCTCATTGATGGCATACAAAGCACCTGGTTCCCCCTTCGGGGGGATCCCTAGAAATTGGAAACTTAACACGCTCTTGGTTGCGGATTAACCCATCTTGGAGTTCCCCCTTCGGGGGGATCCCTAGAAATTGGAAACTTAACACGCTCTTGGTTGCGGATTAACCCATCTTGGAGTTCCCCCTTCGGGGGGATCCC
>NZ_JBSSDE010000034.1:0-34409 GCF_054060435.1 Thermostichus sp. MS-CIW-34
TCAGGACTTGGGTCATGGTTCTATCATAACTTCCGCATTCCTCCCGACACTGACCCTACGGGTACAGTGCGGGGCTCCTGCGATTTCTAGCTGAGCCCCTGCTGGCTTCCACGTCGTTTGCCAAGCGCCTTTTTGTATTCTCAGATACAGCGATCTGCAGCGGGATCCCGATGATGGATGTAGTCTTCCGGCTTTGGATCCCTGTTCTGTTGGAGCTGCCTGTGAACTGGAATCTTACCCGCGCTTTTTCTCCCTCGAGAGGCTGGGCTATTGGCCTGGCAGTCGCCGCTCTACTGGGATCCACCCCCACAACGGCGCAGGAGACCTTCAAAGTGGGCATGGTGCTGGTGGGGCCGATGCAGGATGGCGGCTGGAGCCAGGCCCATGTGGAGGGCAGCGAATATGTCAAGGCCAAGTTGCCCGGCCTCCAGTTTGACTACCTGGACAAGGTGAACCCGGCGGATCGGCCCAATGTGCGCGCCTCCCAGGTGGCGGATGACATGATCGCCCGAGGGGCCAAGGTTATCATCTTTACTTCTGATGACCACAAAGACGACGCGATTGAAACGGCCCGCAAGCATCCTGAGATCGCAGTTATCCATGCTTCTGGGGACATGGCCTGGAAGGAAGGGAAAAATTACATCGATCTGCCCAACTTGGCCAACATCATGCCCCAGATGGAAGCGATGCGCATGGTGGCCGGCTGTGCTGCAGCCCTGGGCTCCGAAACCGGCAAAATTGGCCTATTGGGACCTCTGATCAACGATGAAACCCGCCGTTACGCTGCTGCTGCTTACTTGGGGGCCAAATACTGCTGGGATACTTACCGAGATCGTCCTGAAGAGTTGCAGTTCCGGGTGACCTGGATTGGCTTCTGGTTCAACATTCCAGGGGTTACTTTGGATCCAAGCAAGGTTGCCGATGACTTTTACAACAGCGGCTTTGATGTGGTGATGTCGGGGTTGGATACGCCGGAGGCGGCGGTACAAGGCAAGCGGGCTGCTGAGGCCGGAAAGCGAGTGCGCTACACCCACTACGGCCTGGCCAGCGGTTGTAACTTTGCGCCCGAAATTTGCCTGGGGGTTTCCTACTACAACTGGGGGCCAGGATACAAGCAATTGATCGAGGCAGCTCGCGCGGGCACCTTCGAGAGCCAATTCCTACGTCCGCCCATCGACTGGTCAGACATCAACAACCCGGACACGTCTTCGGCGGGGTTCATCATGGGAGAAGCCCTGAAGCCGGAAGACAAGGCCAAGCTGGAGGAGTTTATTGCTGGCTTGGGGAATGGCAGCATTCAGCTCTTCAAGGGGCCGCTCAACTTCCAAGATGGCACGCCCTTCTTGGCTGAGGGGGAAGTGGCCAGCGAGGTTGATATTTGGTATCTGGGCCAGTTGCTGCAGGGCATGGAGGGAGCCAGCAACTAGCGGAAGGCGTTCTAGGCTCCGGGTAGGGGGAAGAAGCGGTCGGTGGCTTTCACCCGCTGACACCAGGCTCGGATCTGAGGAAAGGGCTTGAGGTCAAACCCGCCCTGCTCCGCCACATGGGTGTAGGTAAAAAGGGCGAGATCGGCGATGGTGTAGCGGTTGCCCACAAAAAACACCTTCCCCTGCAGGTGGCCTTCCATGATCTCCAGCGCCTCTGTTCCAGATTTCAAGTTCTGGGCGATCACGTCAGCATGGGCCTCTGCTTGGCCGGCCCGCACCCAGAAGCGAGTGGTGGCGATGTAGCGGGCAATGCGGGTTTGTTCAAAAAGCAACCACTTCAAAATCTCGGCCCGTTCCAACTTGTTTTGGCCGTAGAGGGGGGTGTCTTCTGCCAGGTAGACCAAGATCGCGGCGGACTCGGCCAAGACCGTTCCATCTTCCAGTTCCAAAGCCGGGATCTGGCCCAGGGGGTTTTTGGCCAGGTACTCGGGGCGGCGGTTTTCTCCGGCCCTGGAGTTGACTTCAACCGTCTCATAGGGGATCCCCAATTGCTTGAGGAGCAATTCCACTTTGTAGCAATTTCCGGAGGTTGGGATCCCGTACAGTCGCAACATTGTGGTTAACCTCAGCCCAAAGCACCTTACAAAGAACTTCGTCCTAACAACGCCAACGGCAACCCAATCAACAAAAACCCTCTGTCCCTAACACTTTTTTAGCAGCTTTGTTCTTCCAACTCCTGCATCTGCCGGCGGTATTCCCGCCCAAAGGCTTGCAGCAACCCTTCTGCATGGGAAAGAGGCCCTGCTTCATAGGCACGGGATCCCACCCCTTGCTGGGTGAGCTCGCACAGGTGCCAATCCTGTCGATTGGTGCGATCCCACAATTCCACCACCTCGCTGGGATCAAAACCATCCAGCGCCAAGGTCTCCGGCTCAAACAGCCAATCGCAGACAACCCGCGTCCGGTCGGATCCCTGGGGCCACAGAGTGTGGGTCATGACATAGTCCGGCTGCAGGCTCAAGAATAGATTGGGCATAAGGGTGTAGTAGTAGGCCCGCCGTTGGTTCTCGCCTCGCACGGTGGAGATCAGGGGCAAGCTGCGTTGGCCACTCATGTTTAGGCTGGTCACATCTGGATTGAGCAACATGTAGCCGCCCAAAAAGGGGCCTTCCATCAGGTCGTTGCGACCGCTGCGAGCCGGCGAAAGACGGGCCAATTCCGGGTGAATGAGGGGGCAGTGGTAGCACTCAGAGTAGTTTTCAAACAGCAATTTCCAGTTGGCCTGAACGTGGTATTCAATACGATGACCTCGCCGCAGAGCGGACAGGTTCCACTCTCGGAAACGACCTTGCAATGGGGCAAAAACCTCATCGAAGGGCTGAGGATTGCGGCTGAGGTTGACCCAGACGAAGCCTTCCCATTCTGCCAAGGCAGCGGAGTGGAGGGGATAATCTTCACGGCGAAAGTCTTCCACCTCGTGCATCTGGGGAGCCGCCAACAATTGTCCATCCAGCCCATAGCGCCAGGCGTGGTAGGGGCAAGGGATCCCATCGGCAAAATGGCCTTGGAGCTCGCTGCAGAGTCGGGTTCCTCGATGGCGACAGTGGTTGAAGAAGGCATGGGCTTGCCCCTTGGGATCCCGTACCAGGATCAGGCTTTCCCTGAGCACCTGCACCTGCAAAAAGTCTCCAGGTTGGGCCAGATCGGCACTGCGCCCCACGCAGAACCACTGCCGATAAAAAATCCGCTCGATCTCCGCCTCAAAACGGCTGGAGGAGACGTAGTAGTGGCCCGGCAGGGTGCGGGCGCCGGGTTGAACAGTAGCGGGATAGAAAGCGGTCATGGGGCAAAGCAGCGATAAGAAAAACTGCTGTGGGACTCCAGAGGCTTTGCTATCCAAGCTAACGCAGGGATCCCATCCGGCATCTATTCCAAGCAGATCCAAGGCATTTTTAAGGCATTTTTGCAGCATTCCCCCCAGGCACGCCGTGCTGCTCGCGCAAATACCCCAGTCTCCTACCCACAAGGGGAGAGGGGGGCATAAGAACTCCGTCCTGCTGACGCAAATGGCTTATTCCCGCTAGGGGGACGTAGCGCTGTAGCCCAAGTCGCGCAGAAGGTGCTCAGAGCGCCGCCAGTGGGGCCGCACCTTGACAAACAGCTCCAGGTACACCTTGCCCAGGATCAGCTTTTGAATCTGCAGGCGGGCTGCCTGGCCGATCTGCTTGAGCCTTTCCCCTCCTTTGCCAATGAGGATCCCCTTTTGCGAGTCCCGCTCTACATAGAGGGTGGCCAAGATGCGGGTGACGTTGGGGGTTTCTTCCACCTGGTCGATGGTCACGGCCACGGAATGGGGCACTTCCTCGCGGGTCTGCAGCAGCACCTGTTCTCGGATCAGCTCCGCCATGATGAACCGCTCCGGCTGATCCGTCACCAGATCCGGCGGGTAGTAGTAGGGGCCGGTGGGCAGCAGATCGATGGTGGCTTGGATCAGGGGTGTCAAACTGCTGGGATCCAAGGCAGACACCCAAACGACAGGAGCGCCGGGGCGCAGGGCTTGGTAGCTCTCTTGGTGAGCTTGGCGCACGGCAGCATCCCGAGGAAGCAGATCCGCTTTGTTGCAGACGATCAGGCAGGGGGAAGCAGCAGGGATCCGCTCGGCAATAAAAGCATCCCCGCGTCCTGCCGGCACCGATCCATCCACCACGAAGAGGATCACGTCCACAGCGGCAATGGCTGCCTGGGCGTTGTGTACCAAGATTTCCCCCAGGCGGTGGTGGGGTTTGTGGATGCCAGGGGTATCCACCCAGATGATCTGGGCTTGGGGTAGGGAGAGGATCCCCTGTAGGCGGTTGCGGGTGGTCTGGGCCACGGGAGAGGTGATGGCAATCTTTTGTCCCACCAGGGCGTTGAGTAGGGTGGACTTGCCCACATTGGGCCGCCCGATCAGCCCCACAAACCCCGACTTAAACCCTGGCGGGGCAGCCGGGATCGCAGACAGTTCCCCACTGCTGACACGACCGGGCGCCGATTCCCCTTCTGCTGCAGCAGCGGAGGACTCTGTCCCGCCGTCGCCAATGGATCCCTGTCCCTCAGGGGAGGGATCCCTCCCGTCTGGAGGAGAGTGGGAAGATCCGGCGCTCTGCTCTCGTAGCTCTTCTAAAGGCTCTGTCCCGCTGTCGCGAGAGGAAGCTGGGGATGGGGAGGGTCGGGATCCCTGCAGGACGGCCAGCTTGAAGTTGTAGTTCTCCACCATGCCTGGGATCAAAAACAGGTCAATCAACTGCCCAATGCCCAACAGGCCAAAGGTGAACAGCCAGAGAACGCCTGTGCCGGTCTTGCCCAGGTAGAGGCGATGGACGCCACAGATCCCGAAGATGCCCAACGCCCAGAGGATATAGGCAGTACCGACAGACTTGGGTTCAGCGGGGGGCAGCAGGTAGCGAGAACTCATGGGGATTTGACGAGATAACTTTGAGCGGGTACTCCAAGTCTAAGTCTGTCATCTCCTGGCCTGGACGGGCAGAAGAGAACCGGCGTGATCTCTGCAAGCAAGCTGGGATCCCTTCACGGCCATAACTTTCACCCAACCTCTAGCGGATAGAGTAGGCTGCTGAGGCGGCAGGCAACTGCAAGGATAGGGATCCCAGCGGGGCCAAGGTGGTGCCGGGGTAGTAAAAAGCGAGGATTTGCGCCGCGTTAAACCCCTGCCGAGCCAGGGTATAGGAGCCGTACTGGCTCAAGCCCACCCCATGGCCGAAGCCGCCACCGATGAAGCGATAGCCTGCCAATCGCTCCCCTTGTTTCAGAGGCTCTATCCGAAACAGGGTGCTGTACAGGCGAGGAAAAGCCAAGCGTACCTGATCCTTGCGCAAAAGAATCGAGCGGATCCCTTCTGCCGTCTGCAAGTCCAATTGCATCACCTGCACCCGGCCACTGGCGGAGCGCTCCAGGATCTGCATCCCCGCGATGCTGCTCCAGGTGGGCATCGGGATCCCTAGGTAGTCTTGGCCGGCGCGCAACTGGGTGTTCAGCTCCTCCAGAGATAGGGAGAACTCCCAGCGGAATAGGCGGGATACCCCTGCTTCGTTGAAGCCCTCTCGTTGGGCCAAAAACGCCTGGAAGCTGCTCTCCTGCCGCAAATCCAGGGGCTTACCCGGTTGATGGGCAATATCCGCTTGCGGGCGTAGGTAGGGGCGCGGATCCCCGTCCCAAACATCTTCAAAGGCCGCCGAGATGCCGCCATTGGTAGAGGAATAGACAGCATCCACCAGCTCGCCATTGTAGGTGAGCACCAGGCCGCTGGTCTGGCGAATGGCTTCGTCTGCCCGTGGGTGAGTTCCGGTCAATCCCTTGTAAACCTGGCAATGGGTATTGGCGCAGAGCTGATAATCGTCAACCTGAAAGCGGTGGAGGTTCTTGAGGGCGTAGGTGCGCGCCAAAATCGCCTGGGCGGCCATCGCGGCAAAAGGGGCCCCTGGCCCCACCTCGTGGGGAACTACCCCCCGCAAATAGGTTTCCAGAGGCACGGCATTGACCACAGTGTAGCTGCCGTAGGCATTGGGCTGAAAGGTGATGGATCCGGCATAGTAGTGGTCGTTCACCCGTAGATAGCCGGCATCAGAGGTCACCCTGAGGCGGGTGCGGTGGTAGCGAAAGTGTTCATGAACCCAGCTCAGCTCCGCCCGTTCGCGTCGCTCCTGCACCTCGAGCCGCACATGGGGGATCCCTTCTTTCTGGGCATACTGCTGAATCTGGGCCAGTTGTTGCGGGGTGTAGGCGCGGTTGGCCCACACCTGCCATTCTTGCGGCTGGGCGATCTCGGTGCTGATGCCCAGAGACTGCCAATGGTTGGCATTGGCCTCGGCACTCTCAAAGCTTTTGTGGCTGCTGAGGATTAGACGGTATACGGTTTCCGGGGTGGTCAGGGCGCGATTGACAATGCCGATGCTGACCCGAGGCGTTCGCTGGGTCTGGGTGCTGCCGTCTGCTTGAGGGAATTCCAGGGTGAGAAGGGATCCCGTCGGCGCCGCCAGCTCCACTTGATCCGTCTCAGAACGGCCAAAGCGTTGCAAAATGCCTATATGCAGGATTGGGTTTTCGGGGGTGGCTGCCGTGGCCAAGGTCTCTTCACGAACTCCGGTTGCGTCGGCGGCATGGAGCGCTAAGGCCGCCAGCAACAGGCCCAAGCCGGAAATGAGGGTGCTCTGTTTGCGCCAGCGGGACGGAGCCCCTAAAAACCGACGGGGTTTGGCAGTGAGAGCCTGACAACTGGCCATGGCCGCTTTATCCTAAAACACACCCTGTCGATTTTACCCCCATCTTTTTTGGCCTACCTGCAGCGGTTGCGTTAGCGGTGGGGAGCATGACTCTAGTCAATAATAAGCTCAACTATACTGAAAATAATGTATAATATGTTCAGTACGGATTACTACCAGTTGATCTTTCTGTTTACTTTCGAGTCTGCCAACATGGTAGCCAAAGCAAAGCAGAAAATTGGTAGTAAGACGACACGGAAACTGCGCTTTGGGTATTCTACTCAAAGCTTTGCGGGATACCGCCATTCTGGTTGGAAACAAACAGAATGCTATCGCTGCATAGTTGAACAGTGATGTTCAGCAGTGTTCAGCGTAAATGTATCAGCACCATGGATGCTTTTCCTCGCATGTCTGTTCCCGACGACGGGTTCCCAATCGCCACGGCGGGACGCCGCCCCTCTTTGCACAAGGGATCCGGCTGGAGGCTGGGCTGGGATCCCACCCGTTCCCCTTTTGTTGCGCTGGTGGGGGGAGAAGCCTGGGCGCTGGAGCTCACTCAGGAGGAGTGGCAAGCGTTTGTGCAGGGGGTGCAGCGCCTGCAGCAGGATATGGAGGCCATCGCCTCCCAACTGATGGCGGAGGAGAGCATTACGCTGGAGCAGACTTGCCCTGCTTTGACGTTGATTGCCAGCGGCAGCGCCACCGCCTGGGGCCTCTACGTGCAATTGCATCAAGGCCGGCGCGGAGAAGGTTTTTGGCCTGCTGATGTTGTCCCTGAGCTATGCCAGGCCCTCGCCCAATGCTTTCAGGAAGCTCTCTAGCCCCCTGAAGCCTGCAGTCTGGATCCCTGCCCAGGGTTTTTGGGGCGAAGCTACAACCCCTTGATTCCCTTCAGCGCCTGAGAGAACCGATGGATCTGCACCATCTGCACACCTACATTCGTCCCCAACAGCTTGAGGACTTGACCGCATGGGATCCCGGCTGGAACTGGCTGGCCGGGGGGACTTGGCTCTTCTCACAGCCGCAACCCCACCTGCGGGGACTGATCGATTTGCATCCTCTGGACTGGAACGAGCTGGAAATCAGTGCAGAAGGGTTAAAACTGGGGGCAACCTGTACCTTCCAGCAACTGTTGCAATACGATTGGCCACCCCATTGGCCAGGGATCCGCGCCCTGTGCGAGGGAATGGCGTCTTTGGCCTCTTTTAAGGTGGCCCACTTGGCAACGATAGGGGGAAATCTCTGCCTGGCCCTGAGTGTCGGTGTCGTAGCACCCGTGTTGATCGCCCTTGAGGCCACCTACACGCTGATCGATCTGCAGGGATCCCTGCGCCACATCCCCGCTCAGGACTTTCAAACCGGCCCCCAACAAACTCTGCTGCAGCCGGGGGAAGCCTTGCGATTGGATCCCGGCCCAACGCCTGCGCAGCCCCAGCACCTTTCAGCGGCTCGGCATCACCCAAACGGATCCCGCCTTGGTGATCGTTGCCGGATCGCGCGATCCCGACTCAGGCGATTATCGCTTCGGACTCAATGCTGCCCTTTCACCCCCACAACTGATCCAGATGGGATCCCGGCCCGATCCAGAACATCTTCCCCAACTTTTGGCAGAGCAAGCCCACGGCTGGATCGCGGATTTTCGGGCCAGCGCCCTTTACCGCCAACGCATGAGTGAGGTATTGATTCGCCGCTGTATAGACATCTTGGGCTAATCGGGGTATTGCCCCATCCCAACAGGGGGCTGAGAACAACGTACTCATCCTGCCAAAGCTCCCGCCGCTCTGAAAGTAAAGGTTTTAGGCGTGGGTCAGTGCCCCGGTTTGAATCGAAATGACCATAAGTCTGACATTCCCGTCCATAGGATTGAGATAGCCACAGGCAAAAATTCATCTGTTGCTGTTCCAAAAATGGGTAACACATAAAAAGTTTGGGGCAGTAGCAACTGGCAGTGTCACCCCATAGACAGCCGCGAAAACAGTTCACAGTGAACTCAGATTTATCTGGCCTTAAAACTTGAAGCCAGTTTACAAAAAATTTACCTACAGTTGATATCCAGTGGGGTTTTGGATTCAGGAGTTCACATGATTTGATGAGGAAAGTTTTGGGTCTGCGAAGGGTAACCTGAGACCAAGAAAAGGCTTGAATACCAGGGCAAGATCCTTCGGGTTTAGCCGGGTGCCTGATTTCTCCCAAAGTGGGGCTGAGGCTGTCATGAATCGGTTTTCCCTTCATGAAGTCTATCTCAGGAGAATCCTTTTCCGTCTGGCCACTGCGGCTCCTCGTGGCATGACATTGATCGAGTTGCTGGTGGTCATTGTGATTGTCGGTACTCTCTGCGCGGTGGCCATTCCCAACCTGCTTAACCACATTCGCCGTTCCAGAGTTGCTGAAGCCCAAACAGCTTTGGCGACCATTGGCCGCGCTTCAGAAATCTTCCGCATGGATTTTACGGTTTATCCTTCCAGCTACGCCGATATTCAATTCGGAGGGATCCAAGGGGATCGTTATCTGCAAGATCCCTGGCAAGCCCCCAACTATCGTCTCCCCGAAGTTGTTCCTCCCACTCCTGGCCCAGCTGGCATGCGTTGGATGACGGAGTCTCACACCTACACAGCTGCTGGTGGGAATCCCCTGCGCTGTGACATCGGCCTTGGGGATCGCCAGCAAGAGGTTTTGGTCTCCGGCTACAACCTACACAACTCCTGCAACCTCTATCGTTGACCTGCCCAGGCAGGAGTCTGGCGGCTTGAGGAAGCGGGACTGGGCGGACTTGAACCGCCGACCTAGCGCTTAGGAGGCGCTTGCTCTATCCATCTGAGCTACAGCCCCTTGTCGAACATCCTACTGCTCTTAGCCCCCATCTCAGATTACAGCCCTTTTGCAGATGAGGTGATACCCGACCAGTTCTCATCATGCCCCAACTGGGTCTGGCGTTATCGGTTGTGTTGTTGACATTGACCTGCTAGACATCTTCTGTGATGCTAAGAAGTGTTAAGCTAAGGACTTGGATCCCAAACCGAGGTCAGCCCTATGGAATCCCTTTCTGATCCCTTCGTCAATCCCCCCATTTACTCTGCCATCGCCTTATTCAGCTTTTTTGCTGTTATCTTTGGCATCATTTTCAAGGACAATTTGGAATACCAGGTGGCCCTTTGGCAGCTCAACCGGGATAGCCAAGCGCAAATTCGCTACCGCACTCCTGGGGTGATCCTCACCTACAGTCTCTGCTGCCTGTTTACCTCTGGGTTTGTGGCCGCGTGTCTGAACGTGTTTGGCCTGTCTATGGCCTTGGCCGCCTGCGTCGGTGGGATCCTAGTGTTGAGCACGGCAGGCTTGGTGTGGTGGCAGTTGGGATCCCTGATGGCTCTGTTGGCTGCCGGTGGATCCCAGGCCATCGATATTGACTCTTACGGAGCAGGGGCCATTTTGGATTCTGAGGCGGCAGCACCCCCCGAGGGAGAATAGGATCTTGGAGTAGTCTTACCCCATGCCCTGGTCTAGCTGGATCAGCTGGATCCAGAAGAGCGTGCCTACAGAGTAGAGAAAGCTTAAGAAGTTTCTGGCCAACTTGTTAAAACGAGAGAACAAGTGCCAGCTCAGCTTTTGAAAAACGCCTCTTTCTGTAAAAAATTACAAATTATAGTCATTCCAAACTAGACTGGGACACTCCCCAAGCGTTCCGCCTCGCCTCCGTGACCGCTCCCAGAGGAGAGGGGAGCTAGAAAGCAATACAACGGAAATGTTTCATCCCTGTTTAAAATGACTATACTGGTTACAATCTCTCGCCACCCTCCTATTTTTCCCAGAAAAAATTACCACTTGACCCCTCTATCCTTTTCCTTTACTTAGGCATTCTGGCTTCACTTGACTTCAGCTTGCTAGCCTTGCCTTGATGCAAAATAAGCAACGGAAAAAGGCTACCACTTAAGCAAGTTGAAGCTCTCCATATCGATAGTGGCGCGGTTGCGGTAGATCCCCAACACGATGGCCAAGCCCACTGCGGCCTCGGCAGCCGCCACAGTGATGACAAACACCGAGAACACCTGGCCGCGAATCATCGCTGAATCGACAAAGTTGGAGAAAGCCATGAAGTTCAGGTTCACCGCATTGAGCATCAGCTCAATCGACATCAGCACGCGAATCGCATTGCGGCTGACGATCAGGCCGTAGATGCCAATACAAAAAAGAACCGCTGCCACCACCAAGAAAAACTGCAGTTGCAACATCGCGATGAGCTCCATGTAGATACACAATGACAGGGGCCTCGGGAAAGCTCTAGGTTTTATGGCCGAGAGCAGTCAGCTTTAGCGGGTGCTCACCAGCTCTGCTTGCCGTTCCGACTCCGATTCAAGCTGGGGTCGGGCCCGCTCCAGCAAGCTCAGATCCCCTTCTCCGGCTTGGGGAATGACAAACTCTCGACGCGCCAGCACAATAGCACCGATCAGAGCCATCAACAGCAGGATAGAGGCCAGCTCGAAAGGCAACAGATACTCCCTGAAGAAATGCCCACCCATCACCAAAACACTGCTCATGGGTTGGATTGGCTCTAACTGCCAGGGGGTATTCAGGGCCATCGCCGTCAGAAGGGCAAACAACCCCAAGCACACGACTGCCGTCACTCCGTTGCGCAGCCAGCCCAGCTTCAGGGGGGCAAAGGTGTAGCGCCGATTCACCAACATGATGGCAAACAGGATCAACACATTAACCGCGCCGACGTAGATCAGAACTTGGGCTGCGGCCACAAAATCGGCATTCAAGAGGAGATACAACCCGGCCATGCTCAGGAAAACGCCCCCGAGCAGAAAACCGGAATAGACAATGCTGGGGGCCCAAACCACGCCTAGCGCGAAGCCAATGGCCATCGCCGATAGCACCACAAACGTAACCAGTTGTACGCCTTCTCCGAGGGTCATGAGAGATCCGTCCTTAGCCAGTTTCTATTGCTGCTCCCTTACCACTGTACTGTCCTGGCGGATTTAAGAGAAGCCCGACTCCTTTTTCAGATCGATAGAGAAATCTCTAGAGTTGGGTCTCACCAACTGCCGCCCGCTCCGCCACCTCCGCTGCTGCCGCCACCGAAGTCTGAATCTCTGCTGCTATCGTTTGTGTGCCAATCGCTTGTGTCGCGATCGCTTGTGTGGCTGAGCTCGGGGATGACCACCTCTCGCTCAGTGCGGTAGGAGCACAAAGGGCAGCTAAAGATTTCCCGCTTCAAACCGCTCTGGGAATAGGTAGCCTCCACAAGGATCTCCGTGGAGAGATCCAAAGTGAGGGCTTGGCACCGAGGGCAGTAAAGGTGTCGGGAGAGCGTGCCTTCGCGCACAACCACAGCTATTCCTTGACAGGTAGGACAAAACCAGCCGTAGTAGCGAGCTCTGCCGCGGCTCCTGGCCAGGCGATGCTCTTGGGGAAGGTACTTATCCAGAAGCTGGGGCTGGATGAGTCGCATGGGTCGACCACAGGCTTGACAGACCACTGGCTGAAAAGGGATCCCACGCTTCCGGCCCAAGGTGCCGTCAGTGGCCATAGCAGCCACAACCGGCAGAGCGAACCCCAGCCAGTTGCCGCTGGACAATCCTAGGAACACGCCAAGGCAGAGGGATCCCGAATAGAGGAAGAGACGAATGGGGTCGCTCTGAACCGAAGAGAGCACAGCACCTGTTCTTGGATCTCTGCGTGTCAGGGAGAGGACTTGTCTTCCCCCTCGCTCAGCCCTTAGAGAGACGGGCATGCGAGAGCGCTGCCACCCCAGTCCCAAAATGATGATCCCCAGCAGCAGCAGGATCCCTTCCACCAGGGAAGAATCAATGCCCTGGGCCACTGCCCCAGAAGAAGTTGCAATCGTTGAGGTGGTAACTCCAGAAGCTGCCGCAGGAACATTTGCAACGGGCTGGCCCTGCAACACCGAGGTCAACTGCCGCACCCCCGCCAGAGTGCCGCCATCAAAATCCCCATTGCGAAACCGAGGCAGGATCTGCTGGTCGATAATCTGCTGGACTCGGCTGTCGGGGAGGATAGCGACCAGGCCCCTGCCCGTTTCGATTTCCACCCGCCGATCCCCTACCGAGATGAGAAACAAAACCCCGTTGTTTTGGCCTGCCTTGCCGATCCCCCAGTAGTTAAATAGCTGCGTGGTGAAGTCTTTTGGTGTTGCATATCCCTGAGTATTCGGCACGGTAACCACTGCCATCTCGGCACTGGTGCGCTGCTCAAGCTGAGTGATAAGACGGTTGAGCTCGTTTTCGGTGCTGCTGCTGAGGATGTTGGCGGTATCGGAAACCCACCCTCCATACTGACGGCGGGGGTTGGGCACTTGTTCAAGGGTAATGGCCCAAGCGGGCTGCGGCAGCAGGGATACAACTAGCAAAACTGCCGCCCAAACTTTCGGCATGGCTTACCTGGCTGAGCGCTGCCTAGGTTCTAGCACAGCTGTCTCGGCTAGACTGGCAGTCCTTTTCCCAGGGAGAGAGGGGAGTTGGGGAACGGTTGAGACAAGCCGCTTCTTGTTGCTAGTAATTGTTAACAGCAACCGGCCCTCAGTCCGGCCAAGGGAGCCAGGCTTCTTCTTGCCATTCCACTTCAAAGCACTCCCGGGCGGCCTGGAGAAAATGTTCGATCAAAGCAGGGATCCCTGGCGCCGTGGGGCAAATGTCGTAGATACCAATCACCTGCGAGCCGGGCAGATACCGTTCCCACAGCTCTAGATTGGGTTGCAATAGGAGGGATCCCTGTTGCAGGATCCCCCAAGGTTGCCACAGTTGGGCGTTGCCCATCAGCTTTTTGCCCTGCCAGCTCAAGTCAGCACGGGTACGGGAGGCAAAGCAACTGGTCTTGTTGCGGTAGCCGGGATCTTGGTGGCCTTGGCCGCGAGCAAAAGCAGGCCCATCTATGGCAATACCCAGCTCCGCCAACCCCTGCACCCAAAAGCGGCAGCAGAAGTCGTACACCCAGGCCCGCTGCAAACTGGGCAACCTGGCTTGCAAGTAAGAAAGGGGCAACACCAAGCTGTAGGTCAGCTCTGCTGCATCCTCAGCCGCCTGATGGAGCACCGCCCTTCCCCCCGTGGGTCGGCGCACAATCGGGATCCCTGGCAGGGGATCTGGCCAAACCTGGTGCCGCCCCAGCGAGAGGGTGAGCCGATCCCAGCCATAAAAGCGCAGGCAGGGGTGAGGGTCATGGCGCAGCCGCTGCAGAAGCCAGGCATCCTGCTCCATTTGCCGGGCCCCAGAGGCCACGCGGTAGGGGAGCCAGTATCCCTGGGATCCCATCCCGGCAAAGCCAGACCCTAAACTTTGGGAAACTCGGCCTGGAGGGGCTCATCGTATTCATCGGCCAAGCTGGCCACAATGGTGATGGCCCGGGAAATTTCGCCCGCTGTGATCCCTTCCAAGGTGCGGTAGTGGTTCAGCACCACCTGGTTGTTCCAGATGCAAAAGCGCGCCTCTAGGGTGTCGCTCCAATTCTTCTCCAGGAGCTTCTGCATCAGCTTGGCCGGTTCTGCCACCGGCAGAGAGAGAACGGGAGACCATACCAAAAGAGTGTCTTCTGGCGATTCGCCGCTCAGATGGACGAACACTTCTGCCGTGCCGTAGGTGAATTTCCAGGTGTGACCTTGCTCATGGTTTTCGTAGGCCGCATCCTCTTTGAGGCTGGAAACCACCGCCGAGACAACCTCAACGCAGCGAAGGGGCTCTGGAAAAACCTCTGGCGAAGGGTTAAAGGTGCTCATGAGCGGCTCACTGTAAACCATGATCTTTCCCCTATTCCCTATCCAACCACCTCAACTATACCGCTATACCGCCTAAGACTCCGACCTATCCGGTCATCGCTTTGGGATCCTCAACTCAGGCGAGAATGAAACCGTTGGCAATGGTTCACTAAGTGGCCGGACAGGTGAGGGCAAGCGATCCCCCCCGCCAACTGGAGAGAGAGCCTGTTCAAAAGTCTTTCGAAGAACCTGAGGGAAGCTCTATGGAATCTCCATCTCATCTCCCCCAGAAAGCCATTGGTATTCTTGGAGCCCTGCCCGAGGAAGTGGCCATGCTCACCGCAGCAATGGAAACCTGCTCCATCCATACCCATCTGGGGCGACAGTTCCACCAGGGATCCCTGTCGGGGCAACCGGTGGTGGTGGTACAAGGTGGGGTGGGCAAGGTGCGGGCGGCAACCACAGCGGCTTTGTTGGTGGCCCATTTCCCTTTGCAGGGGATCATTTTTACCGGTGTGGCCGGGGCCTTGGCCGATCACCTGCACATGGGAGATGTGGTGCTGGCCCATGCGGCGATCGAGCACGACTTTGGCACCGGACGACCCGAGGGCTTTGTCTTGGGGATCGACTTTATCCCAGAGCTGCGCCACCCACTGGCCGAGGCCGATAGCGCCCTCTACGACCTGATTGTGGCCCATCCCGAGCGGATCCCTCTCCACCCCCTACAAGGCCGGGATCCCGTCATTCATCAAGGCTTGGTGGCCACCGGCGATGTGTTTGTGGCCGACGCAGACCTACGCCGACAAATCCGAGAACGCACCGGCGCTTTGGTGGTGGAGATGGAGGGGGCAGCCGTGGTGCGAGTAGCGCAAGAAGCCGGGATCCCTTGTTTGCTGGTGCGCTCGGTTAGCGATGCAGGGGACGATACGGATTTCTTGAGCTTTTTTCAAACAGCAGCGCTCAACTCAGCAGCAGTTGTCCGCACCATCCTGCAAAACCTGCCCCCCTCCTTGCCTTAGCCCAAGTGCGCAGATCCCCTCCTCTAGCGCAAAAGACGCAAAAGAGGAGTTGGGCATGGTTGCGTTCGCGTCAGTTGTTCATCTCCCGCTCCAGCTTGGCCATCGAGATCTGGCTTTCCAGGCGGGAAATGCCTTCGCGAAGGGTTGCCACCTGTGCTTCAACTTCATCCAAAGATTTGCGAACCGCTTCTGCTGCGCTCATGTGCTGGTTGCGCCGAACCAAAGCCTCGCGGGCAAGGTCATCCTGGTTCTGTTGGCTGGCTTTCTCAGCCCTGACAAACCAATCTTCGGCCTTTTGCAAAATTTCGTCGTACCGCCGTTCCAGTTGCTTGCGACTGGCCAGGGTTGTGGTCAGGCTGCGCTGCAATTGTTTCAGATCCCGCTCCATCTGCCGGATGCTCACCCTCTGTCGGCTGGGCTTTCTCCACAGCACCTTGCTCAGACCCACCATCACCACCGCAGTAGCAATCCCCACACCCGCAGCCGCCGCCGGATTTTCACGAATCAAAGAACCATCCAAAACATTGACCCCCGCAAAGGCCGAGGTTTGCGTGGCCGTCTCCCGAAACTCCCAAGGCATCACCGGATTGCGTTGCTGCCAGAAGCCTAACCGCGCCGCTTGGGCCGCCTCTTGGGCTTCTAGGTAGCGTTGCCGATTGGCCCCGTGCAAAAAGCGCTCGTAAACCACCGCCTGACCCTGGCGCAACATCTCCAAATTCACCAAACCATCGGCGTTGTACACCTGGGCAATGTGAAGCCCTTCCGGTGTGACATAGAGGGTATCCACCTGCACCAGGGATCCCGTCGGGAGCAAGTTTTGCAGAGCCTCTTGGGATAGCCGCCCCCAGCGCCCTTGGGTCAGCTCCGGCGCATCCACATAGGCCAGACGGAAACGGGTTGGCCTGCCGTTCAAGTCCGCCCAAAAGGTGTCCCCATCTACCACCGACCGCACCCGGGCCGTCCCGGAAGATTGTGCTGCCGCTGGAAGAACAAGCCAACTGCCCGAAAGGACAGCCACAGTCATCAGAAGGGAAGTTCTTGAGGTCATGGGGGTCACTCCTATTGTGCAGAACAAGAACAAAAGTTAAGAAATAATAAGATAGGGAAGTTTCGGGAACCAACCGGAACCCCAGACCGTCTCCAGGACTTGCTACGGGGCTGGCCACTGTTTTCGCATTGCAATTTCTCATTGCAAAGTCAGCAGGGCCAGCTACTCTCCACGTGAGAGAGGCAAACTTTTCCAGCGGATTCCAGCGGAAAGCTGCGGCTCTTGAAGAGTCGGCCCGTTGGGTTGGCTTAATTTGGGTTAGAGTTTAGCTCACCTTTTGGGGCAACGTCACAGCCCTAAGGCGCAATCTTTGTCCCCCGGATCAAATCACAGGCGCAAGCGATAGGGTTCTTCGTCGGGGAAGTCGGGCAGAGGAGGGGGCAGGATCTCGATCTCCCCCGTAGGCAGCGTTTGCAGCACGGTACCCAACTGGACCAGTTGTTCCAAGACAAACAGGCGGGTATCCCGGTCGGTGGTGGAGTTATACACGCTCAGCCAAACATCGAATTGGACACGGCGGCTGAGAGGACTGCGGGCGATGTTATCTCCTAGTTGACGAAATTCATCTCCAGGCAGGCCCACCTGCTCTCGCCAGGCAGCGGCTTGGTAGTAGTCATTGCGGCCCGCTTCCGCATCCCCCAGAAACATAAAGTTAAGTAGGGCGCGATCCACGTAGAGTCGCCAGGCGTCAGGGTTGTTTTGGGGGTTGAACTGCTGCAAGCCGCGATCCAAAATCTCGACGGCTTTTTCCGGCTGGCCGGCCCGATAGGCCAACACCAAACTAGAGAGCCGGTAGCCCAAGAGGAAATGGGGATCCAGCCGCAGCATGTGATCGAAGTAGTCGTAGGCCAGGCCATAGCCAGTCAGGGTGCGAGCCGGTGCATCCCCGTAGTACTGGATCAGCTCCAGCCACAGCCAGGAAGCCCCCAAGTTGCGGTAGCCCAGCCAGCCCAGCGTGTTGGCCAGGGCAATGTTGCGGTTTTTGCGGGCCTCGGCATTTTCGAATTCTCCCAGATTGATCCGCTGCAGCATCGGCAACTGCAGCCGCACCACCAGGATCCCACACAGAAACGCCCCCCCAACGGCGGCCAGAGTGCCTGCCAGGGAGAAGCGAGAGCGACGACGGGGCAAGGAAGCAGTAGCCATGGCAAGTTTTTTGCGGATCCCTGAGGCTGTCGCGACCAGGGCTACACTCAATCATAAATTGAACCGTTGAGCCTTTCCCCTGCCTATGGCCAGCTCTGCCCTCTCCGCTTCGGAACGAGCCTTGAGCCTTTACGAGGCTCTGCCCTACCCCAATGTGCCCCTCTCGCAGACGGCCCGCAACGCCCTGCCGGAGATGTTCAAGATGAGCTATACCACGGCTCAGTACCTGCGCACCCATACCATCGTCCCGCCAGAGGGCAAGGTTTTGTTGAATGCCGGCTGTGGCTCCGGTTGGGAAACGTTGATGATGGCCGAGGCCAATCCAGGGGCCCAGATTGTTGCCTGTGATCTGTCTCCGGCTTCGGTGAAGCTCACCCAAGAACGCCTGCGCCACCACGGCTTCGCAGATGCCGAATTTTATGTCCTCAATCTGCTGGAGCTGGATCGCCTGGGGATCCAATTCGATTTCATCAGCCTCAATGATGTTTTGTATTTGCTGGAGGATCCCACCGAGGGCCTGCGGGCCATGAAAAATGTCCTCAAGCCCGATGGCATCATCCGGGCCAATCTCCACAGCCGCCACCAACGGCAGGTGTTTTTCCGCTTGCAGGAAGCCTTTCAAAAAGTGGGCCAATTTGACGTTCCACCGGCTGTAGGGGCGCAAAATGTGCGGGAGTTTATGGGATCCCTTCGGGAAGAAGTGGCCCAGGCGGTGCTCTGGAACCCGGCCAACTATGCCGAAGATGCGGCCATTATGAATAATTACCTACTCTCCAACGACAAGGGGTTCACGATCCCCGACCTGTTTCGCATGTTGCAGCAGGCGGGGTTGAGCTTTTTGAGCTTGGTGGATAGGCCCGACTGGTCGGTGGAGTCTTTGTTTAAAGAGGTGCCTGAGTTTGTGCGGCAGCGGTTGGCAACCCTCAGCATCATGGAGCGGCTGCATCTGTATGAACTCCTTCGCCCTGTCCATCGCCTCATCGACTTTTGGGCGGAGCATGCCGGCTCTTCGCCGGTGCTGCCTTGGAGTGACGAAGATTGGCTGTCGGGATCCGTACAATTCAATCCCCTGTTGATGGACAACCCCCGCTTTCGCCAGGAGTACAGCAAAGCCCTGCAAGAGAAGCGGCCCTACGAAATGCAGTGGACAGGAGCCACCCACGGGCGGATCAGCATCCCTGCCGAGAACGTGAGCTGGTTGGCGCCACTGCTTCAAGGACCAACGCCGGTTCGAGAGCTGATTCAACAGGCCGTCCAGTTGGGATCCCCAGATGAAGAACGAACAACCGCTGAGGTGCTGACCTTCCTAACCAACCTAGAAGACTTTCTTTTTTTGATGCTGCAATAGGCAGCTGATACATTTACGCTGAACACTGCTGAACATCACTGTTCAACTATGCAGCGATAGCATTCTGTTTGTTTCCATTCGCGTTAGCGGGACGGAGTCCAAACAGAATGGCGGTATCCCGCAAAGCTTTGAGTAGAATACCCAAAGCGCAGTTTCCGTGTCGTCTTACTACCAATTTTCTGCTTTGCTTTGGCTACCATGTTGGCAGACTCGAAAGTAAACAGAAAGATCAACTGGTAGTAATCCGTACTGAACATATTATACATCATTTTCAGTATAGTTGAGCTTATTATTGACTAGAGTCATGCTCCCCAAGTTCTGGCTGCCCATACCTGTCTGTTGTTTGTAACCTATGAGTCAGATGTCTGCCCGGTCGGGATCTTACTGGCGCGCAACCCTGACGCGGTGGTTCCCACAGCCTCTGGATCGCTGGGTTGCCCGGATTACCCTCTGCAACCTGGCCATCGGGGTGATCCTGGTGGTGTTGGGCAACCACACAGCTCCTTACGTGCGGGACTTTAACTGGCAACAGCAACGGGTGGGGGCGCAAGAAGTGCAGATGGTGCTCACCTTCAACCGCCCGATGGATCCCGTCAGTGTTGAAGAGCATTTGGAGATCCAGCCCCCTCTGCCAGGCCGAATGCGCAAGCTGGGTCGCCGCTTTTTTTGGACGCTGACAGAACCAGCCCCTTACGGCCAGACCTACCGGGTGCGCCTGCAGGCAGCCGTGGATGAACGGGGCCAGCCCATGGCCCGGCCTTTCGAGGGAGAATTCCGCACGCCGGATCGGCAGTTGCTGGGGATCAGCACCGAACCTGCCCAGCGAGGGCGAATGTTTCTGTTCAACCTGGAGACGGGAGCCGCTACTCTGCTGACTCCGGCTGGGCTCAAGGTAACCCAAATGCAGCCCAGTGCCGATGGCCGCTTCGTGTACTATTTCGCCACGGCTACCCACCCACAGCACCAGGATCTGTACCGACTGGATCTGGAGGATCAGTCTTCGCGGTTGCTGCTGGATCATCAGGGTTACCAAAACCTGCGCTTCCAAGTCTCGCCGACGGGGGAACTGGTGGTGGCAGAGCGGATCCCGCTGCAACGGGATCCCATGGCTACCGTCCAGACGGAGCTGTGGATCCAGAAAACGAGCCGGGATCCCTTTGAACGTCTAGAGCTGGATACGGCGGTGGGGGGAGATTTTTTCATTAGCCCCGATGAGAGCAGCCTGCTCATCTCGCAGGGACAGGGGGTGGGGATCGTACCCTTGCATCCACGGGCGGCAGCGGAGAGCTTTCTAGCCCAGTTCGGCCAAACCTTAGCCATCCGCCCCGATGGGGCTTTCGGGGCTTTGCTGCGCTTCAATCCCGACTACACCCGCAGCCTCTCCATCGTCAGCAATACCGGCAACAGCGAGGAGATTTTGAGAACCCAGGGATCCATCCTGAAAGGGGCTTTTTCCCCGCGGGCGCCCATCTTCTACGCCTTGGTCAGTGAGGTCTCTCACGTTAGCGGTGCGGAGCATGATTCTGTTGGCGAGGTCGCGATGGACTCCCCCAGCTACACCGAGTCGCCCCGCCTGCTGGCGATAACGCTCGGCACTGAAGCAGGCAACGCCATAGAGGTGGTTCGAGCCACCTATCCCGTCGATCTGGACTTCAGCATTTCCCCGGATGGACGCATGCTGGCCTACACGCTCTTGGAACCGTTCCCAGGGATCCCGGATCCCTCGGCTCCCCTTAGCCGTAGCGGGCAAGCCATCATGGCCTCGCAAGTGTGGTTGGTGGATTTGCAGGACGGGCTGCCCATTCCTGATGGACAAAGTGGTTCGCACCGCTGGCGGGAACGCCGCCTACCGCTGGGCAGCAGCACGCTGGCTTGGATCCCCTAGAGCGGGAAAGCCACTTGGAGAACAAACCTGCCTAGAATCAAGACAGGGTGTGCGAGGAGAGCATGACTCTAGTCAATAATAAGCTCAACTATACTGAAAATAATGTATAATATGTTCAGTACGGATTACTACCAGTTGATCTTTCTGTTTACTTTCGAGTCTGCCAACATGGTAGCCAAAGCAAAGCAGAAAATTGGTAGTAAGACGACACGGAAACTGCGCTTTGGGTATTCTACTCAAAGCTTTGCGGGATACCGCCATTCTGTTTGGACTCCGTCCCGCTAACGCGAATGGAAACAAACAGAATGCTATCGCTGCATAGTTGAACAGTGATGTTCAGCAGTGTTCAGCGTAAATGTATCAGGTGATATGCGGCTCATTGACGAGCAGGGGCGGCTTTTGGGAAAGGTCAGCCTCTTGGATCTGGGAGCTCTGGCAATTGTGGTGGTGGCCATTGTCGCCGTCTTGTTCTTTCCGGGTCGGCAGGCGGGCAGTGTCGTCCAGGTGGGAGGTGGCCCCACGCTGCCGGTGGAAGTGGACATGATTGTGCGCGGGGTCAGCAGCCGCTCTATGGAACCTTTTCAGGCGGGGCAGAAGGCTGACCTGATCATCCGCAACCAGCCCTACGGCCAGGTGGAGGTGGTGCGAGTGGAAAATGTCAGCCGCACGGTGCCAGTGGTTTTCCCCGATGGGCGGGTGCAGAACTTGCCCGATCCCGAAGCCTATCGCCTCGATCTGGTGTTTACCTTGCGAGGGCGCGGCCAGCGGACGGAGAATGGCATCGTCCTGGGCAACAACCGCGTCAAAGTCGGCGTTCCCCTGGAGCTAGAGACCTTTAGCTACAACTTGCGTGGAACCGTGATGGATGTGCGGCTGCTGCAATCGTAGAGGATCTCGAGCCTGATGCAGCTACAGGAGATCGCCCAAAAATTGGGATGCCCCTACGAGGGAGATCCCACCCTGGAAATTCACAGCGTGGCCAGCCTGGCGGAGGCTCGCCCAGGGGAGCTGAGCTTTCTCAGCGAGGCCCGCTACCTACCTCTCTTGGAGCAAACCCAGGCCAGCGCCGTCATCGTGGAGGAAGGGCTGGCTTTGCCCTGTTCCATTGCCTGCTTGCGGGGCAGGGATCCCCGTCTGCTCTTTGCCCAGGCCATTGAGCTGTTCTACCAACCCTACCGCCTGCCCGTTGGCATCCACCCCACCGCTGTGATCGATCCCAGCGTCGAGCTGGGGGAGGGGGTGGCCATCGGGCCGCACGCAGTGGTGATGGAGGGAGTGAAAATTGGCGACCACACCCAAATTCACCCCAATGTCACCATCTATCCCCACGTGCGGATTGGATCCCGGTGTCAGCTTTTCGCCAACTGCGTTATTCACGAGCGCACGGAGATTGGGGATGATTGCCTCATCCACAGCGGCGCTGTCATTGGCGACGACGGCTTTGGCCACATTCCTCTGGCAGATGGCTCCTGGCGGCGCATGCTGCAGGCGGGCCGAGTGGTGCTGGAAGACAACGTGGAGGTAGGCAGCAACACCACCATCGACCGGGCCGCCGTTGGCGAGACCCGTATTGGCCGCGGCACCAAGATCGACAATCTGGTGCAAATTGGCCACGGCGTGCGCACCGGATCCCACTGCCTGATCGTGGCTCAGGTGGGCATTGCCGGCAGCACCCAGTTGGGCCACCACGTCATTTTGGCCGGGCAATGTGGCTTGGCCGGGCACCTGCACATTGGCGATGGCGTGCGTGTAGCCGCCCAGACAGGTGTAACCAGCGATATCCCCGCCGGTCAAACGGTGGCAGGCTACCCCCACCAACCCATTGCCGAATGGCGCAAGAGCATGGCAGTCCAACGGCATTTGCCCGAGCTCCAACGTACCTTGCGCAAGCTGGAAGCCCGTGTGGCCAAGCTGGAACAGAACAGCACGGATAGAGCCCCCAACGCAAAAATGCTCGAAGTGGGCGTGGATCCTGAAACTACATGCTCTAGCTAGAACCTCCTTTGTCAACTTCCCCAGTGGCCTTAGCTACTGACTGGGAGAACTTTTTACCGAAGAGGTTCTCGTGAAACGTCATGAAGGATATGCCTTCTACTCAAGTAGCAAAGAGTACCTCTATGTGTGTGAACTATGTTTCCCTTGTACAAAACATGGGTAGGGCATAGGATCTGGTCTATTAATCGTCTATCTTCTTCAGAGTGAAACTCTAGGTATATTATCTTAATGTCGACTAGAATTTCGAACAAATCCTTTAATATTTGGGTCTCACTACCTTCAGTATCTATCTTGAGAATATCGATGTTGTAAGCGCCAACACTCTTTAGAAATGAGCCTAGGAATGAGCTTGCCTTTACAAGCTGTACAACTCTTGGAAAGTCAGCATATTGGTTCTTGTGTATCGAACTATAACAGGCCGTTACAAGACTACTGTAGAAAGTCTTGGTGATATCATCACTGTACAGCCCAAAAGGGTATACAGTGCAGCCGCCTATATCTAGGCTGTTTAGCTTCAGCAAGTGAAGAGCTACAGGGTCAGGCTCGAAGCAAAGAATAGTAGCATTTGGATAAAGCATTCGAAAGTAGGCGCTTGCGATGCCTATGTTTGCTCCTACATCAACAATTATTGATACGCCATCGACGAAGTTTAAAAAAGGATATGGCTGCTCACTAAAGATTTCGTCAGTCGTGAGTAGCGCTACGTTTTCTTCCTCCTTATAAAAATTGAGATGTAGTGTCCAAGAAGATCCATCCGCTCTATTCACGCCCAAGAAAACTCTTTCAACGTTCGCTAACTTTGTTGCGTTCGAGAACACCAATTGATTTTGTTCATCAAGGACAAAAACAAATTTTAAGTAGGGCAGGAGTCGAGAAGTAAGATGGCTGTTGGATCTGGCAATCAGAACATCCCAAGTCGCAGTACCTAAGTGGCTGGACTCTTCCTCCCAGACATGTACTCTGGAAACGACCCTCTCGTCCTTGGGAATCTCAGACACTGGGAACCCGGCCTCAACATAGACTTCTAGTCTCGGCAGATCCAGGAGATCTGCCACAACTGCTACTGGGCAGTCTTTGCTAACCAGTACCTTAAGTTGCTCCTCTACACGGTGTAACTCCTGAACAGGTTCGTAGATAGCAAGGCGTGTATTGACAAGATCTCTGTAGGCAGTGCTAATGAAAAATCTGGGATCGGACTTAGCTGCGTAAAAGTTGGGTAGCTCTCCCTTGAAAACCCAATTCATCAGATCGGCTATCCGATGCTTGGGATGCCAGTCCATAAGAAACTTTTCATAAGCTCTTTTAGCTATCTCTAGAGCCAGCCCTGGATTTTCTAGGTAAAACTTGATTTTCTCAACTAGCTCCAGCTCAGAACTATAGACGTCGCAGTATAAGCCGGGGCTCAGATACTCACCAAAGCCGGATGCAAAGGAGAGCTTGTCTGTCAGCAAAAAGCCACCCGCAGAAATCACTTCCAGGTTCCTAAGGTTCAGATCTCCATTCAGGCTGCAGTTAAACGAAATCAGCGATTCGGCAAATAGGCGGGCTGCCTCTTGACGGTTGGCAGTTTTGGCAAGAATGGGCAAGTGTGCCCTCTTTATGGCTTCGACCAGACGGGAACGTCTGGGATGCCCGGATCCCTGATGGCCAATAAAGACAACTTGGCTTTCTCTTGCTTCTACCCACTTGTGGACAACCGTATGCATGGAGATGAGAGGTAGCCAGGCCAGGTTTTCCGCGCCCGCCGCGGCAAACCAGTGCAGGTGCTGGCGGTTGTGAGCAGTAACAACATAATCAAAGGCTTCAACGGCCCAGTAGGCCAAAAGATGTTCGATGGGGAAGTGGCCATGATGCGTGGTTCCGGCTAGTAAGACGGTTGGACAGCCAAATTTTTTCGTGTTGAAGGGGTTGCTGTATTCGCAGCTGGAAGCTCGTACAATCACCAAGTCAAACTCTTTATCCACAATCTGCTCAGACTGCTGGACAAAGTCATAGAGGTCATAATCTCCTTCCGGACACTCCACCAAGCCTTCACGACGGTTGACATAGCCTAGTCCACAGCCCCCCACTCTTTTTTTGGGACAGACAGTTACTTGCCGATCTGAAAGCTGCGGCGGTGGCATGTAGTCTGGCGCAACTGGCCAGCTCAGGAGAACTCGCGGTTGCAGAGTTTCTTTGTTGGAATTTTCCATGGCTCGTCCTTCTAATCAGTGCTGCTGACAAAGTGTAGCTTCTGCCCAGGCTACAAAGAGGGCTAGTTTTGCACTATCCTGCCCTACGTGCATCCATAATGACAAAGTCAGGAGCCAAGTGCTGATTATACCTACACACCTACCAAGTTAGACGGTGCATTCGCGGAAAGCTGGCAGCGCAAGTGCCAAATGGACTCACTCATCTGCGTTACCCAAGCCTGGTCGCAGCAGCGCCCCAGCTGCTTTGCTGGCAACAATGAGATGGGGGAAGGTTTCCAGACATTGAGGCCGCGTGGGTTTGCTGGGCCACTGCTTCTGGGGAATTGGTGCCCACCGAGGCCGAACTGGAGCGGCAAAGGGCTGAGCAAGAGCGACAGCGAGCAGAGCGCCTGGCCCAGAAGCTGCGGGAGCTGGGGGTGGATCCCGATACCTTGTAAGGGTAAAGAGAGGAGAACTGGCAATGAGTGACATACTCCCGACCCCGACTGCTGGCAGTACGGAGCGGGCTTCTCGCTTCATCGGGGAGCCTACGCAAGAACCCTCCACGAGCAGACACGGAATGTCCTACCGCGTAGTTGCACCAGATTCCGGCAAAAGCCGTTTTGTGCAACTACTCCTATCATACACCATGTGGGGGTATCTGTATCCCGGCACTGACCCTACGGGTACAGTGCGGGGCTTAGCTACCCCCACACCCCCATAAGCTAACCCGAACCCAATTACTGAGGTGCTGGATCCGGTTTATCTACCCGAGTTGCCCCCCACCCAAGACGAGCTCCCCTACGACGACGGCGAACCTATGGAAAGCTGGCGGCACAGGTGCCAGATGGACTTGCTCATCTCCACTACCCAAACCTGGTTGCAGCAGCGCCCTGATGGCTTTGTCGGTGGCAATATGTTTCTCTACTACAGCTTGGAGCAGACCAGCGGCCGCAATTTCAAAGGGCCGGATTATTTTGTGGTGTTGGGCGTGCCTAAAGGCGAGCGCAAAAGCTGGGTGATTTGGGAGCAGGGCAAAGGTCCGGACGTGGTGATTGAGCTTCTTTTTCCCAGCACTGCCCAGGAGGACAAGACAAGCAAAAAGCAACTTTATGAGCAGATTATCCGGGTGCCGGAGTACTTTTGGTTTGACCCGTTTGATCCAGAAGACTGGGCGGGGTTTCGGCTGAGGGGCGACCGCTATGAGCCAATTCAAGAGGATGCCGAGGGTTGCTTGCCGAGCGAGGTTTTGGGATTGTGCCTAGTGAAGTGGGAGGGCAGGTTTCGGGACATCGAGGCCACCTGGATTCGCTGGGCCACTGCTGCTGGGGAACTGGTACCCACCGAGGCCGAACTGGAGCGGCAAAGGGCTGAGCAGGCCGAACAACGGGCAGGGCGCCTGGCCCGGAAGCTACAAGAGCTAGGGGTAGATCCAGACGCCCTGTAGACAGCCAAGTAACTCAAGACAACAGATGGATCCCTAGGAGGCCAACAGCAACACAGGTAGCTTTTGAATAGCAGGCCGTAATCCCTTGGGAAAGCGCTCCCGCTTCAAGAGATAGCGATAGTTGAGTTGGGGAATAAGTCTCTCCCATTGATAGGGGTTCAAGCCAGCTACCACTGAACAGAACGGCTCTCTACTGAGCTCTAACCCCTCTTCCATGAGCCTGAGAGCTATGTTGCCTGCAGCTATCTCCAGAGTTTGATTGGCCAGTTGCGGATCCGGATCCCCTAGGAAGATCAGAGCATAGTCTTCTGGCTGAGGACTGCGTAGAATTGGCTCCAGCAAGCCCTCCAGTTCTTGGATAAGCTGCTCTGTCTCCATTTCCCAGTAGGGGAAAAGGCCCACGTTGATCTTGCTCAGGCGGATCCTTTCTGATTTAGAGATTTCTGTTAGGCCGTCTCTAACCACTAGCCAGTTCTCAGAAGGACTCAGCCAAACTCCTGAGTAATCGACACTATGGAGCTGAAAAAAGGCTCTGATTTCCTGCTCGAAGTCATGAACAGCTTTGCAACATCCTTGCCAGTGTCCGTAATCATCGATTTGGATGAATCCTTGGGAATGAACCTGATCATAGAAATGATGAAAAATATCCATCGCTGACTGATACCAGTCAGCATCTGCATGCAGCAGAGCAACCTCGCTCACTTGCTCTCGATAGGCAGGCAAGGTGTCAGCAAACAGCCCTGGCACGGGGACAATGAGATCCCAAACTCCCAGTTCCTTGGCAACCACCTCTAAGTTCTCCGAAATGGGTGCTGCTAAGGCACCGGATCCAAAACCCGTATCGTTGGCACCAGCTCCTCGATAATCTCGATCCACCTCTGTTGGATCAGGCATACCTGAGAAGGTATCGAAAGCATATAGCCTGCGAGGTCGACGGCTGTAGTTCTTAATCACCCAGGCCAGCAAAGCTGAGCTTCCACCCCTGCAAACACCACATTCTACAAAGTTCCCAGGAATGTCTTCTTCACAAACCTGCTTAGCTAGTGAATAAAGGCTCCAAAGACGCTCAAAGCCCAGCAAGGTAAAAGATTTAACTTTCTCTAGCACCCTAGACAACTCAAGGTTACAGACCGGATAGTCCTTGAGGTGCTCTGGCAATGTCCAATTCACAGCAGGGTCTGGAATATGCTCAACGGGCTTGACATTGCCTCGCCAGGCCACTCCCATAATTTGCATGGTCTGGTAAATCATCGTGTTCCAGCCCCTGTCTCTCAAGTAATTCAAACCTTCAGCCACATCCGGCGAGGCTAGATTATGAAACAGAATCAAGGCATCCTCAGCAGCATAGCGCTCTGCCACTTGAGCATCCTGCAAGGGGGCTGGTGAGTCATGATTCCCATCGATGAAAATCAGAGACCAGCGACAATCCTCTTGCTGGGCAATCTCCTCCACCTTCCCTGGGCTATAGCCAGGGTAGAGATTGACATTAGAGCGAACTCCAGCCGAGCGAAGAGATTGATCCGCACTTCCATAAATCTGGGGATCGGCCAGAGCAGGATCTACCACATCGAGAATAACTCCTCCTGCCGCCAGGTGCGCAGTTGACCAACCTAGCCAACAGCCGATCTCTAGGGCGTTTTTTCCTTGTAGCTTAAGGGCAGTATTGTACAGAATATGAGCCTCGTCTCGACTAACAAAGCCAATAGTAGGTTGACGCAAATCCGCAGTCCAAAGGTGAGGAACTTCTTTCCGTAGATAAGGCCAGGGCTGAGGCCCTGGATCGATAGCAGTCATTAGAGGGAAGCTGTAGTCGAGATATATTTTCTTTTGATTAGCTGATACATAGTCATACCTTCTGATTGGAGAAGAATGGCTTCTAGGATACCAAAGACTGGCTTCAACTTTGAAGCCATCGGTAGTATGAGCTACATGAGTTTTTCTATCCTTATCTTTATAGGTAATGTGTAGAATCCCTAAAGGGATGTAAGGCTTCCAAGGCTCAACCCAGAGCTTTCTTTTTGGATCCCATAGAGGTAGTTTACTATGAACTGTCCAGTTACAAGACAATGGTAAAATTTGAACGTTATCTATTCCTAAGTCATTATGAATAGCCACGTTTAGAGAATACTGATCTGGAGGTGAGAGTAGATCGAGGCTCATAGAGATAGCTTGGCTCAGTCTGTTTTTCCATGCTACCCAGTGAATACCGGAATTACTTCCAGAGAATACACCAGCATTTAGAATTGGTCTTATGTATAGGTGGTTATATACATTTCCAAAGTCATATACATGTCCAAAGCACCTGATGTATCCCGAGAGGTGAAAAGCTTGATGCGAAAATGGATAGGGATCGAAGAGAGTATTTAGCAACTCAGGAACAACTGCAAGGTTTTTGTATCTTGCTCCCAGGGTAAGAAGCTCAATTGCAGACCAGTCTTGCACCCAAGCATCTGCATCAATCCAAATATAAACTTCATAGCCTGGAAAGTATTCAGGAAGGAAAGGCCTACAAACTAGTGCCTTGAGATACTTGGGTTGTCTATCAATGTCGGGAATATCATAGTTCCAATCTGGCTCAACAATGTGGTCAACGTACTGACCTATCCATTGCAACTGCTCCGGTGTACAGCCTACATCCAAGAATCCAATATCTACAGAGTGCCCCTGAGGTTTCTCTCGGATGGAGAGAATAGTCCCCTGAACCAATTCAAAAAACTTGCTGTCAGCAGCCGTAACGATAATGGTTGAGTTCATAACCTTAAGTCTCCTCTCCAAGGCTTGAATTGTTGTCGACAAAGCAAGCCCTGCTTAGATAGCAAAGGACTCCTCTTTGGCCTGCTACAATTTCTCCCTGCCAGAGGAGATGGGTAGGGTCCAACATCTGATCAATCTGTTTGCGGTCTTGTTCTGAGCAAAACTCCACATAGATGACCTTGATGTCTTCGAGCTGCTCTTGCAGGCTGGTCAACACCTCCACCTCATTCCCGCCTGTAGCCACCCTGAGCACATCGATGGGCTCCAAACCCAACTCCTTGAGGGCTGCCCTGGCTTCCCGGAAAGGGAGCAGCTGCTCCACTCCCCACTCGGCCTGAGGATCCTCCGGCCAGAGCCGACAAGTTCTGCAGCTATTCTGCCCCGCCAGCCCCACCGGATGCACAAAGCAGTTGCCCAGGCCAAGAGCATTCTGCTGCAGCAGGTGCAAGGCCAAGGGATCCACCTCAAAACAATGAATGGCCGCCTCAGGGCAGAAACCCCGAAAACAAACGCTACCAAGGCCTACCCCAGCTCCGATGTCGATAACCGTCTGCACCTGACTAGACAGAAACACAGGAAAGTTAAGATATGTCCTCTCGTAAAAAACGGTGTCTGGGTAGAGCCTTACCGAAAGCCTGAGTTTGCCAAAGTCAAAGCCAGTCAACACTGCTGCTTCCGTTAACTTACTGGCATTGGCCAAAAGAAGTTGGTGGTCCTCTGCCAAGACAAAAGCAAAGTTAGCCCTCACAGGCCGCCCCAGCCGCTGCAAGTCCTCAGCTGTGCACACCACCGCATCAAAGCTGGGCCAACTGGCTGGCTCCCCTCTCACCTCATGAACTCGCTCGGGCACTCCCTTCTGCTGCAGCAGACCACAGGGATCCCCAAACCCCTCTTCCACATACAGCTCCAGCCGCGGCAGGTCCAGCAAGTCTGCTGCTATCACTTCCGGACAACCTTGGCTAACCAGCACCTGCAGCCGCTCTTGCACTCGATGCAGCTCTTGGATGGGCTCGTAAATCCCCAGCCGTGTGTCTATCCAAGCCGAGCTGGCAGTGCTGACAAAGTAGCGCACATCAGAGCGGGGCGAGTAGCGAAAAGGCTCCGGCAGTTCTCCTCCAAACACCCACTCCAGGAGATTTTGGATGCGGTGGCGGGGATGCCACTTTTCATCAAAGGTGTGGTAGGCGCGGCGGGCAATTTGAATGGCCTCCTGGGGATGGTCTAGGTAGTAGCGGATTTTCTCCAGGAGTTCGGCTTCGGAGTTGTAGGTGTCGCAGTAGGTGCCGGGCGCCAAAAGTTCGTCCAATCCTGAGGCGAAGGAGAGCTGGTCAGTAAGCAGAAAGCCACCCGCAGAAATCACTTCCAGGTTCCTTAAGTTCAGATCCCCATTTTGGCTGCAGTTGAAAGAGATTAACGAGCCACCAAATATTAGTTGAGGATTGTGGACTCGAGTCTTTATAAGTAGAGGTAGACCCAGTTTTTTCAAGGACATGATCAACTTAAGACGTCTGTAATGATAAGAGTTAAAATTAAGGTTACCCACAAACGCAACTCTAATTTCTTTCTTTTCTATCCAACTGGAGCTGGTGAGACAAGCGGAAATGAAAGGCAGCCAAGCTAGCCTTTGGACTCCTGCTGCTGCGAACCAGTGGAGGTGCTGTCGGTCATAGGCGGTGGCAATATAATCAAAGGCTTCAGTGGCCCAGTAAGTTAGAAGGTGGGTGATAGGGAGCACATGATGATGCGTATCTCCGGCTAGCAAGACAGTTGGGCAGCCAAATTTTTTCGTGTTGAAAGGACTAGTCATATCAACACTCGATGTCCAGACAATCACCAAGTCAAATTCTTTGTCTTCGACTTGATCTGAATACTGGACAAATTCATAGAGGTCAAAGTCTTTGTCAGGACACTCAACTAAGCTTTTTGAAACACTAAAAAAATCGAATATCTGTCTTCTAACCTTTCCTTTCGGACATAGAGTTACTTGACGCTCTGAAAGAGTGAGAGGTGGGACATAATCAGGTGGAGTCATCCAAACTAGTAGAACTCGAGGATTCATCAGTCTCAGAGCTTCCTAAAGATTACCACTGCTTTCGTAGAATATGCATCTATTCAGATAACATAAGCACCCGTAGTTACCCTGAGAAACTTCCTCCTGCCAGGGGATACGGGTAGGGTCCAACATCTGGTCAATCCGCTTGCGGTCTTGCTCAGAGGTAAACTCCACGTAAATCACCTTGATGTCCCTAAGCTGCGGCTGCAGGTTAGCCAATACCTCCACCTCATCCCCACCCGTAGCTACCCTGAGCACATCGATGGACTCCAAACCCAACTCCTTCAAAGCTTCCCTGGCTTCTCGGAAAGGGAGCGGCTGCTCCACTCCCCACTCGGCCTGAGGATCCTCCGGCCAGAGCCGACAAGTTCTGCAACTATCCTGCCCCGCCAGCCCCACCGGATGCACAAAGCAGTTGCCCAGGCCAAGAGCATTCTGCTGCAGCAGGTGCAAGGCCAAGGGATCCACCTCAAAACAATGAATGGCCGCCTCAGGGCAGAAACCCCGAAAACAAACGCTACCAAGGCCTACCCCAGCTCCGATGTCGATAACCGTCTGCACCTGACTAGACAGAAACACAGGAAAGTTAAGATACGTCCTCTCGTAAAAAACGGTGTCTGGGTAGAGCTTTACCGAAAACCTGAGTTTGCCAAAGTCAAAGCCAGTCAACACTGCTTCCATTAACTTACTGGCATTGGCCAAAAGAAGTTGGTGGTCCTCTGCCAAGACAAAAGCAAAGTTGGCCCTCACAGGCCGCCCCAGCCGCTGCAAGTCCTCAGCTGTGCACACCACAGCATCAAAACTAGGCCAACTGGCTGGCTCCCCTCTCACCTCATGAACTCGCTCGGGCACTCCCTTCTGCTGCAGCAGGGCACAGGGATCCCCAAACTCCTCTTCCACATACAGCTCCAGCCGCGGCAGGTCCAGCAAGTCTGCTGCTATCACTTCCGGACAACCTTGGCTAACCAGCACCTGCAGCCGCTCTTGCACTCGATGCAGATCTTGGATGGGCTCGTAGATTCCTAGTCGTGTGTCTATCCAGGCAGAGCTGGCCGTGCTGACAAAGTAGCGCACATCAGAGCGGGGCGAGTAACGAAAGGGCTCCGGCAGCTCTCCCCCAAACACCCAGTCCAGCAGGTTCTGAATGCGGTGGCGGGGATGCCACTTTTCATCAAAGGTGTGGTAAGCGCGGCGGGCAATTTGAATGGCCTCCTGGGGATGGTCTAGGTAGTAGCGGATTTTCTCCAGGAGTTGGGCTTCGGAGTTGTAGGTGTCGCAGTAGGTGCCGGTCGCCAAAAGTTCGTCCAATCCTGAGGCGAAGGAGAGCTGGTCAGTAAGCAGAAAGCCACCCGCAGAAATCACTTCCAGGTTCCTAAGGTTCAGATCCCCATTCAGGCTGCAGTTAAACGAAATCAGCGATTCGGCAAATAGGCGGGCTGCCTCTTGACGGTTGGCAGTTTTGGCAAGAATGGGCAAGTGTGCCCTCTTTATGGCTTCGACCAGACGGGAACGTCTGGGATGGTCGGATCCCTGATGGCCAATAAAGACAACTTGGCTTTCTCTTGCTTCTACCCACTTGTGGACAACCGTATGCATGGAGATGAGAGGTAGCCAGGCCAGGTTTTCCGCGCCCGCCGCGGCAAACCAGTGCAGGTGCTGGCGGTTGTAATCAGTAACAACATAATCAAAGGCTTCAACGGCCCAGTAGGTCAAAAGATGTTTGATGGGGAAGTGCCACTGATGCGTATCTCCGGCTAGTAAGACGGTTGGACAGCCAAATTTTTTCGTGTTGAAGGGGTTGCTGTATTCGCAGCTGGCAGCTCGTACAATCACCAAGTCAAACTCTTTATCCACAATCTGCTCAGACTGCTGGACAAAGTCATAGGGGTCATAATCTCCTTCCGGACACTCCACCAAGCCTTCACGACGGTTGACATAGCCTAGTCCACAGCCCCCCACTCTTTTTTTGGGACAGACAGTTACTTGCCGATCTGAAAGCTGCGGCGGTGGGATGTAGTCTGGCGGAATTGGCCAGCTCAGGAGAACTCGCGGTTGCAGAGTTTCTTTGTTGGAATTTTCCATAGCTCGTCCTTCTAATCAGTGCTGCTGACAAAGTGTAGCTTCTGCCCAGGCTACAAAGAGGGCTAGTTTTGCACTATCCTGCCCTACGTGCATCCATAATGACAAAGTCAGGAGCCAAGTGCTGATTATACCTATGATCAATCTGTTTGCGGTCTTGTTCTGAGCAAAACTCCACATAGATGACCTTGATATCTTCGAGCTGCTCTTGCAAGCTGGTCAACACCTCCACCTCCTCTCCACCTGTAGCCACCCTGAGCACATCGATGAACTCCAGACCCAGCTCCTTGAGAGCTGCCCTGGCTTCCCGGAAAGGGAGCGGCTGCTCCACTCCCCACTTCGCTTGAGGATCCTCCGGCCAGAGCCGACAAGTTCTGCAGCTATTCTGCCCCGCCAGCCCCACTGGATGCACAAAGCATTCTGCTGCAGCAGGTGCAAGGCCAAGGGATCCACCTCAAAACAATGAATGGCCGCCTCAGGGCAGAAACCCCGAAAACAAACGCTACCAAGGCCTACCCCAGCTCCGATGTCGATAACCGTCTGCACCTGACTAGACAGAAACACAGGAAAGTTAAGATACGTCCTCTCGTAAAAAACGGTGTCTGGGTAGAGCTTTACCGAAAACCTGAGTTTGCCAAAGTCAAAGCCAGTCAACACTGCTTCCATTAACTTACTGGCATTGGCCAAAAGAAGTTGGTGGTCCTCTGCCAAGACAAAAGCAAAGTTAGCCCTCACAAACCGCCCCAGCCGCTGCAAGTCCTCAGCTGTGCACACCACAGCATCAAAACTAGGCCAACTGGCTGGCTCCCCTCTCACCTCGTGAATTCGCTCCGGCACTCCCTTCTGCTGCAGCAGGGCACAGGGATCCCCAAACTCCTCTTCCACATACAGCTCCAGCCGCGGCAGGTCCAGCAAGTCTGCTGCTATCACTTCCGGACAGCCGCAACTATAGCCAATAAGGATTTGAGGGGTGGCTGGAGAGCATGACTCTAGTCAATAATAAGCTCAACTATACTGAAAATAATGTATAATATGTTCAGTACGGATTACTACCAGTTGATCTTTCTGTTT
>NZ_JBSSDE010000035.1:0-34354 GCF_054060435.1 Thermostichus sp. MS-CIW-34
GGATCCCTAGAAATTGGAAACTTAACACGCTCTTGGTTGCGGATTAACCCATCTTGGAGTTCCCCCTTCGGGGGGATCCCTAGAAATTGGAAACTACCTGATCTAGTAGGCAGCTTGATAGTCGCTCTTTTGTTCCCCCTTCGGGGGGATCCCTAGAAATTGGAAACTGTCTGCTCCTCTCCCTTATCGGGAAATAAAGAACAGTTCCCCCTTCGGGGGGATCCCTAGAAATTGGAAACAACACACGACTTAGTGGTCTAGTCATAGTAAACCTCCTGTTCCCCCTTCGGGGGGATCCCTAGAAATTGGAAACAACAACAGTGAGTTTCCTAGTCACTGTATCGTTCGATCTCGTTCCCCCTTCGGGGGGATCCCTAGAAATTGGAAACTCACCCTCCTTCTCCTCCAGTACGAGCCAGCCTTCCTGTTCCCCCTTCGGGGGGATCCCTAGAAATTGGAAACAACAAGCCTGCCTTGTTAACGGGAAACATTTCTTCGTGTTCCCCCTTCGGGGGGATCCCTAGAAATTGGAAACTGCCAGTGGGGCTAAACCCGGCAGTGCGACCACTACCGTTCCCCCTTCGGGGGGATCCCTAGAAATTGGAAACATAAAAGAACACCCAGGAATAGTCCTGGGTGCTGGAGGTTCCCCCTTCGGGGGGATCCCTAGAAATTGGAAACGATAAGGGAGGTAGTTATGAATCCGATGAAATTCTGGTTCCCCCTTCGGGGGGATCCCTAGAAATTGGAAACAAGAGTTTGAGGGTTCCTCAAGTATGCTGGGTAGATGTTCCCCCTTCGGGGGGATCCCTAGAAATTGGAAACAGCCAACTCCACCCGGAGTGGCGTACCAATCTAAGTTATGTTCCCCCTTCGGGGGGATCCCTAGAAATTGGAAACGCGAATTTGAACACGTTCATAATGACCTCCCTTTATGTTCCCCCTTCGGGGGGATCCCTAGAAATTGGAAACAATTGCGCTGGCCAAAACCTGGTTGTCGCCAGGTTGTGTTCCCCCTTCGGGGGGATCCCTAGAAATTGGAAACAAGGTGGAGGGGGCCTTCTTGTCCTACCAGTGGGGTGGGTTCCCCCTTCGGGGGGATCCCTAGAAATTGGAAACTTCGGGGAGTACTACGATAGCTACCTAGTGTATAACTAGGGTTCCCCCTTCGGGGGGATCCCTAGAAATTGGAAACAACACGACTGGCAAGCCCTGGAGATCGCCTGCCGGAAGTTCCCCCTTCGGGGGGATCCCTAGAAATTGGAAACTGGTGCCCCGGACGTAACCTCCCACTGCGAAATATGGGTGTTCCCCCTTCGGGGGGATCCCTAGAAATTGGAAACCGGAACCGTCCAGCACTGGGGCTCTTACCCTCGTGGTGTTCCCCCTTCGGGGGGATCCCTAGAAATTGGAAACTGCCTTCAGGGTACGCACCTGTCGAGCAAATCTACCGCGTTCCCCCTTCGGGGGGATCCCTAGAAATTGGAAACTGGCGGAGTGACGTTGCGGGTGGTGGCCCGTGACATCTCGTTCCCCCTTCGGGGGGATCCCTAGAAATTGGAAACTTTTTGACGACAGCTTTTCGCTGCGCCATTTCCTCTGTTCCCCCTTCGGGGGGATCCCTAGAAATTGGAAACATTGACTGGGCCGTCCTATCCGGTTCCAGCCGGTCTCTAAAGTTCCCCCTTCGGGGGGATCCCTAGAAATTGGAAACTTTTTATTATAGCCCGTGGTGCTGGGCTATGCAACTTGTGGTTCCCCCTTCGGGGGGATCCCTAGAAATTGGAAACCCACGACTACTGCTGGATCCCTGGCGCAGCCAAGGCTGATGTTCCCCCTTCGGGGGGATCCCTAGAAATTGGAAACATGCCGCACCACTGCTTCGCCGTAGTTCCCAGGGATCGTTCCCCCTTCGGGGGGATCCCTAGAAATTGGAAACCTGAAATTGGCCTCACACAGCCGGACTTATGTATAAGTGCTTGTTCCCCCTTCGGGGGGATCCCTAGAAATTGGAAACCGGAGGTTTATTTAATGGGGTCTCCGATTATGTCGCGAGTTCCCCCTTCGGGGGGATCCCTAGAAATTGGAAACCGAACAAATCGGCCAGCATCTAGCCAGCTCACTTTTGTTCCCCCTTCGGGGGGATCCCTAGAAATTGGAAACTGGGGGACTAGTCTTCTTCGTCGTCTAGTTCACAGGCCAGTTCCCCCTTCGGGGGGATCCCTAGAAATTGGAAACTCCTCGAGGACTCCAGTTTAACTTTAAAGACTATAGTGAGTTCCCCCTTCGGGGGGATCCCTAGAAATTGGAAACCACAGCCGGAGTAGCCATATTCAGTTTTTCGTTCATGTTCCCCCTTCGGGGGGATCCCTAGAAATTGGAAACAAACTGGTGGAGAATATGTTCTCCTCGGCCCTGTTACGTTCCCCCTTCGGGGGGATCCCTAGAAATTGGAAACTCTGATTCCAGACGATAAACCCATCTTCGTCCACCGCAAGTTCCCCCTTCGGGGGGATCCCTAGAAATTGGAAACGACCAAGTTTCTTTCAACTTATTTCGAATTCGGTCGGCTGTTCCCCCTTCGGGGGGATCCCTAGAAATTGGAAACGGGTGCACCTCCTTTTTGAGGACTTCGACAATGTTGCTTTTCGTTCCCCCTTCGGGGGGATCCCTAGAAATTGGAAACACCTCAGTGGAGCGTCCACTGAGTAGCGGAATCAACCGTTCCCCCTTCGGGGGGATCCCTAGAAATTGGAAACATCTGCTAATCCATCATTGTCTTGTCTAGAGCGTTTATTTGGTTCCCCCTTCGGGGGGATCCCTAGAAATTGGAAACAAGATTACCTGTATGTGTAGGATGTAGGTATCTGCAGGTTCCCCCTTCGGGGGGATCCTTAGAAACTGGAAAAGAGAAAATCGAAGTCAAACGAAACTGGGCCTGGTTATCAGGCGGGCAGCGAAAACAACGGCTGAAACGCTCCAGAAATCGGCCTGCTGGCTGGGGAAAGTCGGGGAAAGTGAGGTCTGGATCCCCGGCAGCCACCGCTGCCCAAAAGTAGCGCAATTGTGGGGCCAAGGCTTGTGCCTGTTCCAAAGGCAAATTCAGCGGTGCGGAGGTTAAAAACTTAACCACCGCTGGTTCGCTGCGCTGGGCCATCCACTCCCGGGAGAACGCTTGCAAATCGGGCCAATCGGGCAGAGATCCCACCCGGTAGCTCTGGATATGGACTTGGATTCCGGTCTCTCGATCCGACCGGAGCTCGACAAGGCGGTAGGGGTGGGGAAAGCTGACCAAAGAGCCGGTGGTAATGTCGTAAACCCCCCCTCGTCGGGCGATGTGCTGGATGTGCAGATGTCCGGTGAACACCAGTTGCACCCCATAAGCTTGCAGCAGCCGCCGCAACTGAGAGGCATTCTCCAGCATGTAGCGACGCCCCCAGGGATGGAGAGACTGGCCGCGCAGATGCTCGACCACATTATGGTGCACCATCAGCAGCACCAGCTCTTCCTCGGCTGCCGCCAATTCTTTCTCCAGCCAGGTCAGTTGTTCTGGGGTTAGACACCCCACCAATTGACCCTGAGCATCAAAATGGTTGGAATTGAGGCCGATCAAACGGATCCCTGGCCGCAGAACCCGGCTGTAATCCAAAGACTGCCCATCCTCGTAGCCAAAAGCTCGGTAGTAGCGGGGAAAATCCGCCAAACCAATAGAGCGCCCGCTGGCCTCGGGCTGGGGCACATCGTGGTTGCCGGGCACCACAAAAGCCGGAAAGGGCAGTCGAGCCAGCCGCTCTGCCAGCCATGCATGGTTTTCCGGCTCCCCATGCTGGGTCAGATCCCCCGGCAACAGCAGAAAATCCAGAGGCAACTGCACCAGATGCTGCAAAACCTGTTCCAGAGCCGGGATGCTCACCTCTACCAGGTGAAATCGGCTGGGGTGATCCCAAAGGGTGGAAGGGAGGGCGACGTGGGGATCGCTCACCACAGCAAAGCGGATCTGCACGGATTACTCCCCTTGACAACAGCAAGCAGACAAAGCCTTCGGCCCACCGGGGGGGCAAGCGCTTCTGCTATTCTGGCATCCATCACGGGATCCCGATTATCTCAGGAGCACAGCATGGTGGCCCAGGTGATTACCATCGATCACCCTCTGGTGCAGCACAAGCTCAGCCTCATGCGCCGTGTTGAAACTACAACCGCCGACTTCCGAGCGCTGATGCGGGAGATCAGCCTCTTGATGGCCTACGAGGTGACCCGCGATCTGCCCCTCAAGCTACAGCCCATTCAAACCCCGATGGCCCCAATGTTGGCGCCGATGTTGGCGGCAGAGAAAAAGTTGGTGCTTGTCTCCATCCTGCGGGCCGGCCAAGGGCTCCTCGACGGCATGCTGGAGCTGATCCCATCAGCACGGGTGGGGCATATCGGCCTATATCGGGATCCCCATACCCTGATCCCCATCGAGTACTACTTCAAGGTGCCCACCGATATCGAAGATCGTGAGGTGCTGGTGGTGGATCCAATGTTGGCCACCGGCCATTCGGCAGCAGCGGCTGTAGCGCGCCTACGCCAAACCCGACCCCAGTCGATCCGCTTCATCTGCCTGGTGGCCGCCCCAGAAGGGATCCGGTATTTCCACGAACAGAACCCAGATGTGCCAATCTATACCGCTGCTGTAGACGATGGCCTAGACGAGCACGGCTACATCCTCCCCGGCCTAGGAGATGCAGGGGATCGCCTGTTCGGCACCCGCTGATGGGAGAGTGCCATGCCTACAGCACCCTATGTTGCTGCGCCACAGTAAACTACCCGGCTCCGACCGCTAAGCGGTACGGAGCGGGCTTTCAGTAGCCCTGAGCCCGCTCTGCTCTACCAGAGAACAAAACAAGCCCGAACCTCTAGGCTGGTTTACGACAGCCCCCAAAAGCGCAATCACATTCGCACCATTCAAATCCGCATCCCCTTCCCATCCACAGTGCCCACACTTAAACTGCTTCCCATTGCGGTAGGATTGCGCAGGGTCGGGATGAATGTGCAAACACCGGTGGCAGGTCTGCGACGTGTAGGCAGGCGGAACCAGCACCACAGGTACTCCGGCGATGGCAGCCTTGTAGACCACAAACATCCTAAGCTGGTAGAACGCCCAACTGTTGGCCCTGTGCCGCTCAGCTTTGCTGCGTGGCTGTTGATTGACCCTTTCTCGGATCCCTGTCAGGTCTTCCAGGGCAATAGCGCTGTTGGTAGCCTTTGCCCTAGAGACAATAGCTTTGGAGATGCGATGATTGACCCACGCCTGAAAGCGCCTCTCCTTGCCAGACAGCCGTTGCAACAGTTCTCTGCATCTGCGCCGCGAACTGCGTGTGCCCTTACTGGCTTTGCGTTGGAGTACCGCCCTCAACCGGGAGTAGTGGTCTCGGACTCTGCTCAACTGCTGTCCATTCCAGTGATCTCCTTCCGATGTATGAGCAATATCCGTCCTTCCCAAGTCCACCCCGATCACCTTGTCGGTATCTTGTTGCTTGGGTGGTTTTTTCTCTACGCAAATCTGGATGTAGTAGGAGCCATCTTTGCGCTTGACCAGGGTGGCAGATTTGGGGTTGGAACCAGCCAGCATCCCACGCTGGTAGTTGCCAATGGCCAGTTCAAAGCGTTCTCTCCCTTCCACCGTGGTCAGCGACACCGTCCAGTCTTTTTGACGGAACGAAAAGATACGGGCGTCGTAGGTAACAAAGCCGCTCTTAAACTCCTTGACGGGACGCTTTTTCTGCTTAGCCACTTTGCGGGAACCCGCTACCCGTCTGCACACCTGTTGAGCCAAGTTACTGGACAAGCCAAACCGGGCTCGAATCTCGTAGTAGCAAAGGGATTGGAGTTTGACTGCGTTGACTACTTTTTCTGGTGTGTTTTGGTTGACCCAGTTCAATGCCTGTACAAAGGCATCCATCGTCGCGTCCAATTTGGCGGCTTGCGACGGGGACACCTTGAGCTTACAGGATATGGTCAGGACTTGGCTCATGAGTTCATTGTACTTCATCAAAGCGCATTCCTCCCGGCACTGACCCTACGGGTACAGTGCGGGGCTCCTGCGATTTCTAGCTGAACGGGAACCGCACCGCTGTCGCGATTAGGAAGTTGGGTTGGGCGCCAACAACTGTTCTCCCCTCAACATGCGGGCAGCAGCGCTGAGCAGCTCCTCTTCCAGATAGGGCTTGGTGAAGTAGGCAGTTGCTCCCAGCTCCCGTGCTGTTTGCCGGTGCCGTTCTGCCCCCCGCGAGGTGAGCATGGCAACCGGGAGATGCTTGAAGTTGCTGTCTTCCCGCAGGCGGGTGAGCAGTTCTAGGCCGTCCATCCGCGGCATCTCGATGTCGCAGAAGATGAGGTCGCAGGGCAGGCCGCCGCGCAGCTTTTCCCAGGCATCCTGGCCATCCCGCGCCTGTTCCACCCGGTAGCCCACCTTCTGGAAAGACATCGAGAGCAGCTCCCGAACGGTGATCGAGTCGTCCACGATCAACACGGTGGTCTGGCGCACCTCTTCTGGGGTTGGCTCCTCATCCCGGTGATCCAGCCAGAAGCGGTTGAGATCCCGACGGCGACCGTGGGCTATGTCCACCAGCTCGATGATGTCGGCAATCGGCAGCACCCGCCCGTTCCCCAACACCGTTGCCCCAGAAATGCCCAGTGGCTTGGGCACAGGCCCGCGCAGTTGCTTGATCACGATTTCCTGCTCTTCCACGAAGCTGTCCACCTGCAGGGCAACATACTGGCCGGCACTTTGCAGGATGACAATGGGAATAATGCCCTCATCCTGGGTGATGCTGTACACCTCGGAACGGCTGCGGCTGTGGCTGCAGCTGTAGGCCAGCAGATTTGAGAGGGGCTGGAAGGGAAGGCGCTGATCCCGCCAGAGAATCGAGGGCCGCCCCTGCTCATCCGGCTGAACTTCGTCGGCAGGAACATCCAGCATCTCCTCCACGCCATCCAGGGGGAAGGCGATCAGGGCTTTGTCGCTGACACACACCATGGCCTTGGAAATGCTCAGGGTGAGGGGGAGGCGGATGGTAAAGGTGGTTCCTTTGCCCCGCGCAGAATCCACTTGAATGCTGCCGCGCAGATCGGTGATGTTGCGGCGCACCACATCCAAGCCAACCCCCCGCCCGGCCAGATCGTCCACCTCGCTGGCCTCGCGAACGCTGAAGCCAGGGTGGAAGAGAACGTTGAACACTTCGTCTTCATCGGCTTGCTCCGACAGCAGCCCCAGCCTTTGGGCCTTGGCCTTGACCTTCTCCACCGGGATCCCGGCGCCGTCGTCCGAGACGATGATGATGGTTTGGTTGCCCTGATAGAAGGCCTTGACGGTGATCTTGCCCTCAGGGGGCTTGCCCGCCCGCCGCCGCTCCTCAGGGGTCTCGATCCCGTGTACCAGGGCGTTGTTCACCAGGTGGGTCATGGGGTCATAGAGCTCCTCCAGGATGGCCTTGTCGATGAGCGTGTCACGGCCTTCCACCACCAGGCTGGCCTGCTTGCCCGTTTTGATGGAGAGATCCCGAATGGCGCGGGGCAAGCGGTCGGCAACTTGCGAGAAGGGCACCATGCGCGCCCGGTTCAGGCCCTCTTGCAGTTGGGTGGTTACCTGCCGGAATTGGCGGGTGATCTGCTCGGCCTCATCCACGGCAAACTCGATGTCGGAGGAGGACTCGCGCACCCGCACGATGAGCTCAATGATCTCCTGGGCCAGAGCGTGGAAGGCCGTAAACTGATCCATCTCCAGCTTGTCGAACTCTTGGCCGGAGGAATGACTCCGCCTTCCTCGGCTGGATCCCTCCCCATTTCGACCGAAGCCCACCGTTACCGTGCCGCCATAGGCTGAGCTGCTGCGGCTGGAGAACAAAGCCGATTCCAGCAAGGAGCGGTCATACTGATCCCGCATGCGCTGGCCCAGATCCCCTAGCTGTTGCACACGGCCCAACAGGCCATCCAGAAACTGGCGCAGACGGGTTTGGTTTTGCTCCATGCTGTTGCGGATGACCACCAACTCTCCCACTAGGTTGTTGATGGAGTCGAGGTGGCGCACCTCCACCCGCATCACAGGGTTGCTGAGGGCAGCAGTTCGCCGTGAAGTCGGCCCAGTTGCCGCCGGGGCAGCTGCTGCTGGGGTGGGGGTTGCTGGAGCAGCAGCAGCAACTGGCGGCGAAGGTGCTGGCGCCGCAGCAGGTGCTTGGGCAGGAACCTCGAGATCGCCCAGGAGCGATTCCAGCTGGGCTGCAAAGTCGTCAGCAGCCTCGCCGCTCGCGGCTGCAGGGGATCCCACAAGGGGGGCGATAGCCTTTTCTAGCTCAGGGGTTACCGCCGGCTCGGCAGCGTCGAAGAGGGCGGCCAAATCGTCCAAACGGGGAGCCGGAGCAGCTTCCAGCGCCTCTTCCTCTGGGGTCTCGGCCTCGCCAACAGGAACGGCTAAGGATTCATCCTCTGCAAACAGGCTGGCCAACTGGCTTTCCAGATCGTCCTCCGCAGGCTGGAGGGCATTTTCTTCCTCCAGTGCGGCAACCGGCGGCTCTGGCTCAGACACGGGCACTTCCGCCAGGCTGCTCGCTTGCAAAGCTTCTGTGTCCTCCAGGAAGGTGGCAAGATCCAAGGGGGGTTCTTCTTGGGGCGCTTCCCCTTCTGCAAAGAACTGGCTCAACTCATCCAGATCCACCTGGCTGTCGCTATCCATGGCCGAGAGGGATCCCCTGGCCCCCAGGCTCAGTTCTTCTGGGTCGGATTCCTGGGTGAATAGGGCATCGAGACGGTCGAAGGAGAGCTCGGGGGAAGGGGCGACTGCCTCCTCAGCCGTGGGTTGCAGGTCTGCGAAAGACTCCTCCTGAACCGGGAACAGCTCCTCCAGAAGCGCCCACGCCTGGGCTTCTGCTGTGTCCCCAGCTGCTGATTGGGTCAGGGGGATGGAGTCCCCATCGGACGCCTCCTCGAGGGTCTCGCCGGCGAAGAGATCCCCTAGGCTCAGCTCGGCTCCGAAGTCTGGAATTGGCGATTCCCTCGGCTCATTGGCCATGTCGGGTAGAGAGGCAAGCTCGTCCAACGTGGGGAAGGGTTCGCCGATAAAGAGATCCCCCAGTTGCTCAGCTTCGGCAGCATCAGCCTCAGCGATGTCCAGGGATGGGCCAAAAGAGGGATCCAAAAATACGGAAGGTTCACTTGCTTCCGGCATCGACCAAGCCGGATCGGCTTCTGCCGCAGGGGTGGAAAAAAAGCTCTCCAGGCTGTCTTCGGCAGTATCGAAGGCAGCAGAGTCAGCGGACTCTAAGGATCCCACCTCGTCGGATCCCGACTCTGCCAGATAATCTGCTGGGATGGAAAAATCCTCTAGCTGGATATCCGCGGAAAATTCAGCCCAGAGATCTGCTGCGATTTCCCTGTCCTCAAGGGCTTCCTGAAGGGGTGGGGACGGTTCAGCCGCCCAAGGATCGGCCTCCGGCTCACCAGCGGGAACGGCCTCCAAGTCAGGAAGCTGAGACCCTTCCTGCCGGAAAGCACTCTCTACGGGAAGTTCCTCCAGCTCAAATAGGGCCTCTACCCCGGCACTTGCGGCTTCGTCTGGGACAAAGCCGGATCCCTCGCCCATTTCCGCAGCAACGCTCTGGGCAGTCGGCTCCTGTTCAGCATCCCAGGCAGGCTCAGCAGAGACAAACCCCTCTGCCCCTTCACCCACCACTTCGGCAAACAGCTCCGCCAGATCGGCCTCAGCTCTCTCCTCGTCCAACCTTGGGCTCAGATCCTCAAAGGTCTGCAAGAGGGGCTCAGGAGAGGAGGGGATCAGCTCCGTTGGGAATTCTTCAATATCGGATAGCGCTTCTGCGTTGGCAAACAGCTCGTCAAAGGCTGAGGTGGCTTCTTCCTCCAGATCCAAGGGAGTGGCATAGAGCTCCGCTCCGCTAACGCGACCGAAGTCGTCCGCAACAGAGGCCAAGTCAGCTCCCTGCCCGTCCTCTTCTGGGCTTTCTGCCGGCACGGCAGCTGTCCTCCAGTCTTCCTCCCAAGCCGCTTCGGCTCGGATCCCTGGCCAACTCAGATCCAGATCCCCCTCTTCCGCGGGAGCAGATCGGTGCTCTGAATCTGTTCCCGCCAGCGGGACGGAGTCCTCAGCAGTGCCCACTTCCCATAGGGATGAGAGCTGTTCCGCCGCCAGATCTCCGCTTGCCTCTGCGCTCTCCTGCTCCGGCGACAGGGCAGCTCCGGGCTCATCCTCTTGAAAGGATGTCTCAGCGAGGGTTACCGCTTCCCAGCTCAGATCGGGGGTAGCGCCTTCCTCCGCAGGGATCCCAGCAGCCACAGCCCAATCCTCGGAGGCACCCTCCTCGGGTTGGGGGAACAGCGGCTCTGCCTCAGACTCCCAAGCCAGACCAAGCTCGAAGGGCTCGCAGACTTCTGGCTCTTCAGGGGCTGCCGGAACAGGGCGGAAAGCCAGCAGCTCAGCCGAGGGCTGAATGGTGTTTGCCGCTCCATTGGCCAGAGCCTGGTGGGCTTGCTTCAGATCTCGCAGCACCGGCAGGGCCAACTGCCGCAAATCCTGGCCGGGATCCGCCAAAATCTCGCCCACCAAGCGGGTCAAGTCTGTCCAGCCTCCCAGTTCCAGAGCCGAAGATTGCCCCAAATCCTGCAAAGATTGCGCCAACGCTTGCAGGGCCGGTCGAGTGGCTGGGTCGTCGGGACGTTTGAAGAGTTCCAACATCTGGCGCAACAAGGCCGGGATCTGCTGATGCACCACCACCTCAAGGGGATCCGGCGGGGCAGGAGGGGCGGCAGGGCGAGCCAATTGTTGCAATTCTGAAGAAGGGGCAACCTGCTCAGGCTTGCCGGCCAAGATAAGCTGCTGCCCTTGCTTCAAATCCCGCAAGGCAACCAAAGCCAAAGTTCGCAGGTCGGCATCGGGGTTGCCCAGGGCTTGCTCGAAGGTTTCCGTCAACTGTTGCCAGCCCGCCAGATGATGGACTTGCCCGATCTCCTTGAGAACGGCGTTCGCCGCCACCAAACGCTCTCGGACATCTGCCTGATCCCGTTGTTTAAACAGCTCCAGCATCTGGCGCAACTGCTGCGGCACCACCTCCGCCATGTCCTGCTGCAGGGTGCGAACCGCCGGCGGCGAGACGGGAGCTGAGACAGGGCCCTCGCCGAGAAGATTTTGAATGTGCCTTTCGGTCTCTTGAAAAACCGGCTCCAATTCCGCCAGGGTGGTGTTGCTGACTTCCTGGGTGAGGCCGCGGGGGCTCTGCAGCTCCTCCAACAACATCGAAAGCCCATCAAAGGCCCGCAGCAGCAGGGTTTCCAGGTGCTGATCGACGGGCACTCCGCCTGGGCGAGAGCGAAAGATGTTGAAAAAATCTTCCATGCGGTGGGCCGTCCGTTGGATGCTGGTGAGGCCCAGCATGGCAGCTCCCCCCTTGATGGAGTGAGCAGCTCGGAACAGCTCATTGATCAGCTCGGGATCGCTCATGCTGTCCCGCAGGCTGAGGAGCACTTGTTCAATCGTTGCCAAGTGGTCGCGGGCTTCTTCGATGAAATAACTGAGGATCCGCTTCTGTGCTTCTTCATTCATGGCAGGAGGCCCTTCCTACAGCCCACAAGTTTTCATTCAGTAATAACAGACCGGACAGGGTGAGGCTCGCCTGGGCGAAAAGTCCGGCCAACAGTTGCAACAGGGGGATCCCACTGCCATTGAAGAGCGGGGACTTCTCCTTCATGGGGATCCTTGCCCCTAGAATGCCCTCAAAACAGCAAATTTGCTCATTCATCCCCAACCCGGAAGCGACCGACAGAAGTTTGCAACTCGCGGGCGATGCTCACCAACTGTTGGAGCGAAGCTGCCACCTTCTGCGCCTCTTTAGAAGTCTCGTTGGCGGTCAACTCCACCGATTGCATCACCTGCGCCACAGAGCGAGAGGTTTCCGTCTGTTGCACAGTGGCCTGAGAGATCGCCCGCACCAGCTCGTCGATCCGGCGACTGACCTCGATGATCTCGTCCAGGCTGTTCTTGGCCTGCTCTGCCCGCCGCGTCCCCTCGATCACCAGTTGGGTGCCCTCTTCCATGGCCGTCATCACGTTGCTGGTTTCCGATTGAATCTGCAACACAATCTGCTCGATCTCCTTCGAGGCTTTGGCGGCTCGGTCGGCCAGTTGTCGCACTTCGTCGGCCACAATGGCAAAACCCCGTCCCGATTCCCCGGCTCGGGCCGCCTCGATACTGGCGTTCAGGGCAAGCAGGTTGGTGCGAGAGGCAATTTGAGAGATCAAAGCCACGATTTTGGAAATTTCCTGCGAGGATTCCGCCAATCGCTTCACTTTGCGGGTGGTTTCTGCCACGGTTTCGCGGATCTCCAGGATGCCACTCACCGTGCGATCCACAGCTTCTCCGCCTCGAGCGGCTGCTTCTGTGGCCTGGGCGGTCACGTTGGCCGCTTCGCGGGCGTTGCTGGCCACCTGTTGAATGGAGTCCGTCATCTCCTGAATGGAGTTGAGGGAGTTGGAGATCTCCTCCGCCTGGCGCAAAGCATCGGCAGAGAGGCTGCGGGCAAAGTCCTCGTTCTGCAAGGCGGCATCGTTCACGGCGGCAGCAGCCCGCTTCACCTGGCTGACAATGTCTCGCAGACTGCGAATGGTCAGGTTAAAGGAGTCGGCCACAGCCCCTAGCACGTCGGCAGTCACCTCTGCCCGCACGGTCAGGTCTCCACGGGCAGCCCCTTCCACGTCGTCCAGCAGGCGAATCACCTGGCGCTGTAGGTCTTCCTTAGCTTGCCCTTGCTCGGCAGCCCGTTGGCTCAGTTCGGCGAAGTTGGCTTCAAGGGCAGCCGCCATCTGGTTAAAGCTGTCGGCCAAGCGCCCCAGCTCATCGTGGGTGTTGGCTGTGGCTCGTACTGAATAATTCCCCTGGGCCAAGGCGGCAAAGTGGCCGGCCAGCTCTTGGGCGGTGGAGCGAACTTGTTTGGCACTGCTGGCTCCAAGGATAACCCCTGCTCCTGTGCCGATCAGCCCGCCTCCAATCACCCCGGCAATCAAGCGAGCTCCCCCATTGGCCGGGATCCCAAGGCCAATCGCCAAGCCGGCAGCCAAACTCACAGCTCCTTGGATAAGCGCTATGGCCAATTGCCGATCCCCAATCGGTCGGTTGGCGATCCCGGCAGAGGTTCTTGCCCCTTGTTCGCCTGCACTGGGGATGGGGAGTGAGGCCGTGGGCAGACGTTGAGGCTGCAGAACTTGGGCCGCTCCGCTGCCGGTCTCCGCCATTGGGCTCATCCCCCCGGTCGCCCCCTCATCTGGGCGGAAGGCACCCACCGGCTCACCGCCATCCATGCCGGCAAGTTCGCGATCCAGGCTGTCTAGCTCGTCAAGCTCGAAGAGGGCAGAGCCGGGACTGGCAGTATCTTCATCGGGGGCAGGGATCGGCTCACTCATGGGGGCAGCCAATTCGGTCGGCAGGCTTTCTTCCAGGGATCCCCCTTCCTCTTCCTCAAGACCGGGCAGGGAGAAGCCCATCTCATCGGGAAAATCGGCATCGCCGGCCAACTGCGTAATGGAGTCGAAGTTGTCTTCTAGGGCTTCCAGATGCTCTCGATCGAACTCGTTGAGGAAGGCAAAGTCATCTTCGACCACCGGATCGGTTTGAGGCCCGCCCTCTTCCGAGCCTACCCGTCGCGAGGTGGCCGGTGGTGTTACCCGAGAATGGGTCGGCATCGGGTGAGATGAACCCAATGGATCAGCTCCCGGCATTTGCAGGCCGGTCTCCAAGGGATCCCTGAATCTCTCTTCCCCCATGAAATCGCTGCCAAGGCTGTCTGCCTCCAGTGGAAAGGGATTCTGAGCAAAGGGATCCGCCTCCTCTTCCCCCATCTCCTCGAACTGCAAGAAGGGATCGGGAGCAGAGAAAGCCTCTTCCGAAAAGGCATCCGACCCACGGGCAAACTCATCTGGAGGGCGAAACTCGTCCGCTTCTGGGGAATCGGGAAGATCCGCCAGCTCCGGTGCCATTTGCAACAGCTCTTCTAGACCCTTCCGGGCCGACTCCAGCTCATCGGGATCACTGGCTGTTTGTAAAATGATGTTGTAGGTTTGGCGAGCTTCCAACAACTGCCCAGCTTGTTTTTGTGCCAAAGCCAGCAGCAGCTTGACAGCAGTATCTTGCGGTTCAGCAGCGGCCACTTGGTTGAACAACCGCACCGCCCGGACGTAGTCTCCCTGCCAAAAGGCGGCCATCGCATCGGTGTAGTCTCTCTGACTGTTCGCGCTCGGAACCATGGATCCTCCCTTCACTGCTTGCCTACCTCTGTTCACGCGTCAACACAGATGCAAACGGAACGCCCCCAACACCTCAAAACCCCATGGATGCAGGCTATCCCCCCTTTTCCACATTCAGTCAAGCAAGAGTGGGCCTTTCTGCCGCCGTCTCAGGGCTTACCCTCAACAGCCTCGACACGCATCGGTAGGGGATAGATTTGGTCCAACTTTCCCCATTGTGGCTGGAGTTAGCTTGGATCTTTGATAGGAACTATACACTTTCCTCCCGCTGAGCTCCCAGGGGGCCGTCTGTCAACCCCAACGATTGGATCGCAGGATGGCCGACTGATCCAGCAATGGCAAGCGCGATCCCGTTCCGGGCACCACCCATTCCCCTCGCAAAAAAGGAGCCATGGACTCAGGAGCCGTGAGGGCAGGCCGCACCAATTCAGTCTTCAGCCACTCCATGCCTACAATTAAATCCACAGCCAAGCCCATGAGCAAATCCTGTTGATCCATCACGGCCACCACAGGAATCTCGGCTCGGTCGATGTTCAGGGGCGGGCTGATCCCCAAAAATTGCCCCAGGTCTGCAACCCAGATGATCTCGCCCCGCAAATTCAGCGTGCCCAGCAAAACTGGGGCCACATTGGGCATGGGGGTGATTTTCTCTGGGCCAATGCTCACCACCTCCACAACCGATACCGCTGGCAGCGCAAATTCCTCCCCGGTGGCAATCTTGAACTTTAGGAATAGCTCACCTTCGGGAGCCTCCATCTCCCGCAACTCTTGGGTCTCATCCCCCATCAATAAATCCAGATCCCCCAGCATGATGCTCCCCCGCATGGATAGTCTTGTGGACTGTTGATCCCGCCCCCCTCCCTGCTTAAAACGCAGAGTCGTTCTCAGGACCTGCCGAAAGGCGTGGAAGCAGAAGGGGCAGCTCTCAGCCTCTCAGTAATTGCTTGATCGTACCCACCAGTTCCTGGGGCTGGAAAGGCTTGGCAATGTAGGCATCCGCTCCCTGGCGGATCCCCCAGTAGCGGTCAAATTCTTCGCCCTTGGAAGAACACATGACGATGGGCGTTTTTTGGGTGAGAGGGTCGGCCTTGAGAAGACGGCACACCTCATAGCCGTTCATGCGCGGCATGACGATGTCCAGCACGATCAGGTCGGGTTTGTTTTGCTTCACCGCCTCTACGGCCTCCACCCCGTCTTCCACAGTCATCACCTCGAAGCCGTTTTCCTGCAGCAGCTTGCTGATCATCTCCCGCTGGGATTGGCTATCTTCCACCACCAAAACGCGACTCATTTCCGATTCATCTCCCGCAATTGATGTTTGATGGTCGCCAGGAGCTCTTGGGGCTTAAAGGGCTTGGTTACATAGGCATCCGCCTGGTTGCGCCTGGCCCACTCGATATCAAAGGTCTGGTCTTTGGTGGAACACATGACGATGCGAATGTGTTTGGTACTTTCATCCCCCTTCACTTCCCGGCATACCTCGTAGCCGTTCATGCGCGGCATGACAATATCCAGCACCACCACATCAGGCTTCTGCTGGCGAATGCACTCCATTGCCTCTACGCCGTCTGTTGCTGTGGAGACTTCCAAACCGTTCTCGGAAAGCAAGCTGGAAATGGTCTCCAGGTAGGTACGGTTGTCATCCACCACCAGCACTTTGCTCATCGCCGTCTTGCTCCTTTTGCACTCCCGCGCAACCGTCGGGCTGCTTTGACTGAGGTTTGCTCTTGTAACCTCACCCGGCTCCCTGGCTCCGGGCCGGCCATGCTACCCCTATTGTTTCGGTGAGGCCACTCTTCTGTCCAGTACTTCGCCTATAGTCTTCTGTGCCAACATTTTGGCTACCCCAACGCCTATTCGCCACCGCCCCGTTTGGGGGGAGGGCCCACGTAGGATTCGACAATGGTCAACAACTCCTTTTCCGCAAAGGGTTTGCTCAAAAATTCGTTCGCTCCGGCCATGCGGGCCTTAATCCGGTCGGTAAAACCATCCTTGCCGGTCAGCATAATCATGGGGGTTTCGCGGAACTGGCTGGATTTGCGCAACATGGCGCACAGCTCATACCCATCCAACTTGGGCATGGCCACATCGCAGAGAATCATGTCGGGGTTGAGAAGAAACACCTGTCCCAGCGCTTTGAGAGGATTGCCGATGGTGGTAACCTGGTAGCCCTCGTTTTGCAGGATGAACTCTACGGTTTTTTGGATGGCCATGGAGTCGTCGATGCAAAGGATGTGGCTGGGCTTATCGCTGGGTTTGAGGGGACGGCTGGGCTTGGGCTCCGCGATCAAGACGGGCTCGGACAGTTGAATGGCCCCTTGGCGGACGTAGGGATAGATGGCCTTGGCCACCGCCAGGGTGTCTCGACCCAGGTAGCGACCCATCTGGCGAATGCTGGTTTTGCCGTCTGACCACTCGCTCAGGGCTTTGAAGACGGGGGCGGGCAGGTTTTGCTGGAGCGGCAGGGGGTTGACGATGGTGGGAGCTTGGTTGGGAGCTTGGATGTAGGGGTGCAGTTTTTTCCACTCCTGCACTTGGGCTACGATCTCGGTGAGCAGGGGGGTGACGGGGAAGGTGGTCAACTGGGGGGCCAGGGGGGATCCGGCCTCAAAAATGAAGGAACCCTGGTGGAGGCTAAGCAGGTCGAAGAGGACTTCCCGCACCATGCCCAGCAGGATTTGCTTGCCTTGGTTGGGGTTGAGCTTGTGGCTTTCCAGCAAAGACCAGAGGCGGTTGTATTCGGGGGCGTTGACCGCGGCTTTGTGGGGAATTTGAATTTCCTCCAGGGCGGCTTCCAGCTTGAAGCGGTGCAGATAGTCTCTGAGGCGGGCAATGTTCCCTTCCGTTTCAGAGGCGTAGATAATCCGCCCATTCAGGAAGAAGACAAACCAGTAGACAGAGGGGCTGGCCTCTACAAAAAGCTCACCGGTGCGCTGGCCCAGCTCGATGAGCTGAAGGATGCTGCGGATATCGATCTCTTGTAGTTTTCCTTGCATGGGATCCCTGCCTGCAGTCCAGCAAGATACGTCTATTATGACGCTAGTCTTTAACTGTTGCTGCCCCGCCGGTAAGGCCATTTTCGGGAAGAGGGTTAAATTAAAGTTTAAAAAAGTTGGGGTTTGACTTGGGCCGAGCGCCTGCATTCCCCGAGGTATCTCTGGACTCCAGCAGACCCTCCCAATTAGAGCAGAATGGAGAGAACTGCCACCAGTAAACCTGTTCTTTGAGTAACCTATGCTGCCAATTCTCACCTCTTGGGTGCTTGGCCCACTGTTGGCGCTCTACACCCTCCTGTTTGTGCTGCGCATCTTTCTGTCGTGGTATCCGCAACTGGATACTTCTCGGTTGCCCTACTCGTTGGTGGTCGGCCTGACGGAGTTTCTGTTGCGCCCGACCCGCCGCCTGATCCCGCCTCTGGGAGGTGTGGACATGGCCCCTGTGGTTTGGGTGGGCCTGGTTACCCTGTTGCGGGAGGTGTTGCTGGGGCAGCAGGGGCTGCTGACAATGGCCCTGCACTGAGAGCGTTTTTGCCAACCATCTCTCATCGACTCTGCAAAATTGGGATCCGCTCGCCGAGGCTCTGGAAAGGCTGGCCCTCGGCGCCTTCTCGGAGCTCCTCCTGTCTCTGTCGCAGTTGCCGGATCAGCTCCGGCACCACCTGGTAGAGATCCCCGACAATGCCGTAGTGGGCAAATTTGAAGATAGGAGCGGCGCTGTCTTTGTTGATGGCAATGATCGTCTGGGATTTGTCCATGCCCACGCGATGTTGAATGGCCCCAGAAATGCCGCAGGCGATGTAGAGCTGGGGGCGGACGGTCTTGCCGGTTTGGCCCACCTGGTGGGCATAGGGGATCCACCCAGAATCCACGGCCTTGCGGGAGGAGCCGACAGCGCTGTTGGGAAAACAAGCGGCCAACTCCCTCAACAGCTCAAATCCCTCTGGGGATCCCAGCCCGTAGCCGCCGGAAACAATTACCTTGGCGCGGGTGAGATCTACCGCCTGGGACAGGTTGCGCACCGTTTCCACAATCTGCAGGCGCAGATCGCCGGGATCCAAGTTGACCGGCACCGGGATCACGTCCCCCTGGCGGGATCCATCCCAGGGCAGAGGCACCATCACCCCTGGGCGCACCGTAGCCATTTGCGGGTTTTTCCAGGGGCCAAGGATGCGAGCCTTGAGAGATTCGCCGAAGCTGGGCCGGATGGCATAAAGGCAGTCGGGGAAGAGGCCGGACTTGCTGGGATCTTTGCTGTTGGTGTACTCGAAGGGGCCAATGTCCAGCTCGGTGCAGTCAGCGGTCAGGCCGGTCTCCAGGTGGGCGGCCAAGCGGGGGGCCAGATCTCGCCCGGTGGTGGTGGATCCCAGCAGGATGGTGTGGGGTGGTTGGGGCCAGCTTTTGATCAAGTCTGTGATCACCCGGCGGTAGGGCAGGGTGCGGTATTCGGCCAACTCGGGGTGATCGGCGATGAAGACTTGATCTGCCCCGTGGCCGATCAGAATTGGGGGCAAGTGGGCAATGTTGTATCCAAGCACAAGAGCACTCAGGGTGGCTCCCAGCTTATCGGCCAGCCGCCGCCCGGCTCCCAACAACTCTAAGCCAATGGGCTGCAATTCCCCATTCACCTGCTCCGCGAAGACCAATATCCGCTTGCGATCCATAGAACCGTGACTCCTAAGTTGAGATCGGGATTGAATCGGGTCGAGGGCAATCTTGGGTGTTGCAATTGCGACGAGGTCAGCAGAGTCTTTCTGAGTTAACTTTTCACTGCCCAAAACCGGGAGCTTTCGCCGGCTAGCCACCCTGGGATCGATAGATGAGACGATGAGGATTGAAAGGTGATGGAGATAAGAATTGGCCAGAGGGATGCAAGGCAGAAGATCTAGGAAGTTGCCGCGTAGCGGAAGAGGTCAACGGCCTGAGTTAGTTGGTTGACCAGTTGGGGTACGGACTGCCCTTGAAAGATCTGACAGTTGCCACCAATTTCCCCCACTTTTTCGGTGGCAGCCACGATGGTTGGGGATCCCTTGAGACCGCAGCGCTCCGGGTCTGCCCCCACATCGTCCAAGTTGAGGATCTGGATCGCCTCGGCCCGTGCCGCCTCATCCCGCATCAGCCGCTGCACCCGCTGCACACCCCGTAGGGTGGGGTAGGCCAAACGCCGAGCGGAATTGGCCACCGTGATCAAAACCGGCAGGGGCACCATCACGATCTGGGATCCCCCTTCAATGGCCCGCCGCGCCACCAGGATCCCATCCCGAATCTCGAAGGCTTCGCAATAGGTGACCTGAGGGATCCCCAACCGCTCCGCCAACTGCGGCCCCACCTGGGCCGTATCGCCGTCGGTGGTCTGGAGCCCGCAGAAGATCACATCGGGCCGGCCAGCATAGCGAACCGTCTGGGCCAGAGTATAGGCAGTGGCTAGGGTATCGGAAGCGGCCAAGCGGCGGTCGGTCATCAAAATACCCCGATCCACCCCGTGGGCAATGGCCTCGTAGAGCACCTCAATGGCCGGGGGTGGCCCCATTGTAATTGCCGTTACTCTCGCCCCGTGTTGCCGTTTGGTTTGCAGAGCTGCTTCCAGTGCATAGCGATCAAAAGGGTTTAACATCCGCTTGGCCTTGGCGCGATCGATCGTGCCGTCACTGTTGATGCCGGCCTTGGCGTTTTGATCGGGAACTTGCTTAATCAGAACAAAAGTTTCCAAGGGCCTAAACTCCCTAGTGATCCCCTCCAGGTTAAAAGGGATCCCTGGGCGCCACACACTTATTCAGCTTTTTTTCGGGATCGGAAAAGCCACCCCGGCATTAAACCCTCATAAGCTGCCTTTCCCAGCACATTGGTTTCCCAAGTTTAAGTAACCTTAAACAAAGTTTGAGATATTTCCTCACTGCTCTGGGTCGCTTGCGGTTCTCCCCTCAAGAGAAATTTGGGCTCCCTCCTGTGAACAGGACAAGCTTTGGGAATATCTCGCTTGGATGACAGAGCCAATCGCGACAGCGGGCCGTAGGCCTTTGAGCTACGTCTCTCACCGGTCATCGAGAAAAGTTGACCAGCTGGCAGGAAGGGCTAGCTGTCTGCAAAAGTCAACAGACAGAGGCCTCAAAGTTGGTACCGGATCATCCAGATCAGCCGATCATCCGCTCGGATTTTGGGGGAAGCAGGCTGTTGTCAAACACTTTCTTCAAAGGGGGCTTGCTAGACAAGCCAAAGCCATCCACCACCTGAGCAATTGAGGTTTCCATACGCGCGGGCACCACATCCCCCAAGCCAATTTCTCGCACCTCATCGGTAACAAACAGGCGCGGCATGGCCAGGGCGAGGCGCAATTTCTCAGTTGCCATATCCAGCACCTGCCCCTCGGCTTTGGCTTTGTCCAGAAGGGCCAACATGTTGCCATCGGTGTCGCGGATGGTGTCTTGCCAACCCTTAACATACGCCCGCAAAAAAGCTTTGAGCTGCTCCGGTTTTTCCTGCAGCAATTGCACACGAGTGATGAGCGCATTGCCGTACAGCTCAAGGCCATAGTCGTTGTAAAGGAAAGCCGTGATGTCCTCCAAGCTGACGCCGCCCCGCACCAGATTGGGCATGGCCGAGGTCATAAAGCCGCTGATGGCATCCACCCGACCTTGGATGAGGAAAGGTTCGCGCAACTGCGGCTCCATAGTTACCCACTCCACCGAGCCCGGATCGATGCCGACTTGCTTGGCAAAGACCGGCCAGAGCCGACGCGGCGCATCCCCTGCCGGTGCTCCTAGCTTCTTGCCCGCCAGTTGGGCCGGCTCCCCAATGCCCTTATCTTTCAAGGTGTAGATGCCAAAGGGAGAGCGATTGAAGTGGACATAAATCGCTACCAAGGGCACGTCCGGATTTTTGGCATTGAACTCGATCATGGAGTAGGGATCCCCTTCCCCCAGGTCGTACTGGCCAGCGGCAATCTTGGTGATGGAATCGGCGGAGCCATAGCCGCGCTCGTAGGTGACCTCCAGCCCCTCTTCGGCGAAGTAGCCCTTCAAGATCGCCGTTACAAGGGGGGTATCCATCGAAGAGGGCAACCAAGAGAGGGTAAACTTCAGGGGCGTCAGTCCCTGGGAAACCAGAAGCGGCCCGCGGCTCTGAGCCCTCGCCTTTAGCCCTCCAACGGCAACCCAAGAGGCAGCCGCAGCAGCAGATTGAAGGAATTGACGACGCGACGATTTCGGGATGGACATACTAGTAAACTCCACAGCAGCTGTCTCAGCAGAAATCCGCAAGCGGGAAGGCGAGCATTACCGCCAAACAACTTAGCAAAGCAGAGTTAAACTTTTGTATTCGGTGATACTTTGTACCCAAAAGCTTGGCCTAAAGCTCTGTCCCGTCAATTTGTCAGAGCCATCTTCGCAAAGCAGGCGAGCAAAAGCAAAGTTTGGCTGGAGGAGCATCTATTCTTTTGTCAGATTTTGTCAGAGCCGGTTGGCTGTCGATATGATGATGCTTTTACTGCCCCAGGCATCCCTGGAACCTCTCTCGACGTCTGCCGACACGAACAGCCATGGCCACTCAACCCGTATCCACCTCGCTGATTCGGTTTCTCACCGCCGCCGTAGCCGAGAGCATTCGACGGGCCTCAGAGGCGGGGCAACTGGGATCCCTGGCTCCCCCACAAGCCGCAGCCATTGCCCCCGTGATCCAGATCCCCAGCGACCCTCGCTACGGCGATTACGCCTGTCCCACCCCCCTGGGCATGGCCAAGCTCTGCCGCCTAGCACCGGCCCAGATCGCCCAAACCCTGCAAAAACACTTGGATCTGCCGGACATTGAAACTCAGGTGGCGGGAGGAGGGTATCTCAACTTCCGGCTGGGGGATCCCTTTTTGGCCAAGCGCTTGCAAGAGCTGCTGCATCTGGGAGAAAACTTCGGCAAAACAGCCATTCCCCATCCTGAGCGCATTCTGCTGGAGTTTGTCTCCGCCAACCCGACGGGGCCTTTGCACGTCGGCCATGGGCGCTGGGCTGCCGTTGGCTCTACGTTGGCCAACTTGCTGCACTGGACGGGCCACCAGGTGGAGCGGGAGTTTTACATCAACGATGCCGGCAACCAGATGCGGCTCTTGGGCCAGTCTCTGGAGGTGCGGGTGCGGCAACTGCAGGGGGAAGACATCGCTTTGCCGGAAGATGCCTATCACGGCACCTACTTGATCGAGATGGCCCAACGTCTCTTGGAGCAGGTGAAAGCCGGGATCCGCCCTCTGCCCACCACCCTAGAGGAGTACACCGATTTTGCCTATGGGGAAATGCTGGCCTGGCAAAAGCAGACCCTGCAACAACTACGCACCGAGTTTGATCACTGGTTTAGCGAGCGCCGCCTGCACACCCCCGATCCCCAGACAGGCCTGAGCGCCATCCAGCAAGCTTTGCAGGAGCTGCAAGAGCGCGGCTTTCTCTACAAAGCCAAAGCGCCGCGGGGTGAGGATCCCAAGCCAGGGGCCGAAGAGGCCGTCTATTTCAAAACCCAAGAATTTGGCGACGACAAGGATCGGGTGGTGCAAAAGGCCGATGGTTCGTTCACTTATCTAGCCGCCGATATTGCCTACCACCGGGATAAAGTGCAGCGGGGATATCACCGGCTGATCAACATTCTTGGCTCGGATCACCATGGCTATATCGGCCGCTTAAAGGCGGCGGTGGGTGCCTTCAGCCCAGATGTCAAGCTGGAAATCTTGATTGGACAATTTGTCAAATTGTTCAAAACCGACCCGCAAACCGGTGAGAAAACCGAAGTGCGCATGTCCAAGCGCACCGGCAACTTTGTCTCACTCAATGACCTGATCGAAGATCCAGAAATTGGCGTGGGGGTCGATGCAGCCCGCTGGTTTTTGCTTAGCAGCAGCATGGACAGCCCCATCAACTTCGATTTGGATTTGGCCGTCAAGCAAACTTTCGATAACCCGGTCGTGTATGTTCACTACAGCCATGCCCGCTGTTGCACTCTGCTGCGGCGGCTACAGGAAGAAGAAAAGGTTGAACTGACCAACAAAGTCCCTTTGACGGAGCAACAAAAACTGCCCTACAAAGAGCCAGAAGAGCGGGCCCTGCTGCTGCGCTTGTTGGCCTTGCCGGATGAGCTGATCGCCGCTGCCGAAGAGCGCGCTCCCCACAAGATCATCCGCTATGCAGAAGCCATCGCCGCCGATTTCAACAAGTTTTACGACAACTGCCGTATTTTGCCGCTCTTGAAAGAGGATCCCCTTTTGGCCCAAGCCCGCATCCAATTGGTGCAGGCCACGCAGCAGGTTTTGTTTAACGTCCTCACCGGCATTCTCGGCCTGAGCGCGCCGGAGTCTATGTGATTTACGAAGGAGTGCCGTAAGGCCCCCAGCTCACGCTCTGGGCGGAAGCCAGCTATAGCGGTCGCGAGTAGGTCAATTGCAATAAACCGTTCCACAACGCATAGTCATTTATCTCACCGTCAAGGTGAAACAAACGACCGGTTGCTTCCTGCTAAGGCCTCTGGCCCGCTAGCGCGATCAGTTGAAATAGATGGTAATAAAAACCACGACTGCTATCAGCCCCTTTGATTCCGGTAACGCCGATCCCCGTCTCGATGAGGGAGAGGAGATAGGGCTCAAGCGCCTAAGTTTCGACTCTGTGGGCGCGCAAGAGCAAGTTGGTTCCCAAGTCCTCTTGGGCTGCCCAAAAGGCGCAAATCCACCACGAAACCTCGTCTTGGCGATAAATGCCACAGGTGAAAGGATAAGGTTGCAAAATATTCGCCATCTGCGCTAAGGCCGGAACTTCCGCCATGTAGTCGGCCCACACTTGGGGATCCAAGGCTTCGTAGGTGAAATCGGAAGGAAAGAATGTGCAACTGGATTCCAGGCTGGGCCGGTTGGTCAGCAACAATTGAGCAGGATCTGAGGATTCACAGCCCAAGCGATCCCCGATCTGAAAGGTCAGTTGAAACAGGCGGTTAATCAGATCAAATTGCTCAGGGCTCATAAGTTCAGAATTCCTAACTTTCAGATTGGGATGGGCGTTAGAGTTGACAGGTGCGACGGCTGCGCTCCAGCTCCGGCTCGATCCAGGAGAGGGCGAAGTGACTCACACAGGGCAACTGCGGGAAGCGGCGGGCCAGCTCTGCTGTTTGGGTTTCCAGGCTGGGGCGTTGCCGCTGGGCTTGTCCCCATAGACCGGCAATGGCCGGGCAGACAAAGGTTTGGGGAGAGGCCACAGCCAGGACCTGCTCCACCTGCTGCGCCACACAGGAGCTATCCTCGCACTTGGCATAGGCCATTGGGTGCCATTCCATACCCGGATCAAAGCGGTCCCAGGGTTGCAGACGAGCGTCAAACCCTTCTCCTACTGCTTGGTTGCCTTCTGGGAAGAAGACAGCCCCCACCGGGATCCCCAGCCTCTGGGCGGGTTGGGCGGCCTGCTGTAGATAATCGAGAACGCCGTAGCGGGCAAACTCGACGCTCAGCTGCCAAAGCTGCTGCTGCCAACGTTCTTGGCGAACGGCGGCGCTGGGGGTGGGGGAAGGGGCAGGAGTTGGTGCTGCTGCCTCAGAACTGGAATCCGCCGGTTTCTCCAGACTCTCTGGTAAATCTTTTGCAGAGGAAAGCTGATCCCCCTGCCAATTCCTGCTGGCCATGTCTTGGGCAGCCCAGTCCAGTAACTCTGGGGAAAGCGCCCATTTCTCGGTCGGGCTGGGCCAGGGATCCCCTGGCTGCCGCCACCTGGGCTCTTCGGCATAGGTGGCATCCAGATGGAGAACATCTGCCACTGCAATGTAGCCCTGGCTTAGGTAGCGCTCCAGCAATGCCCGACCCGCCGGGTTTTCTGCCAAATCGAGGTAGGCTTTCCGAGCGGCCTCTCCATGAATCCACAAGTCTCGGACGGTGGCTGCCACGCTGGATCCCCCTGAGCCACGCGGATAGCGAATGTAGTCGAAAAGGATCCCATCTGGCTGTCGCTGTAGAATGCGGCGGACCAACTCGGCAAAATCCCGCCGTGCCAGGGGATGAAAGGGATCCACAAATACCTCGCCAGGACTGCCCAGGTCTTCCGAAAGGGCTGTAGCGGGATCCAAGACGGTGGTGATGCCGCGACCGTTGCGGGCCAGGGCCACCTGTCGATCGGGCCGTTGTCCGTAGCTGTAACCGAAATTGAGGGAAAACACCCAAGCATAAGCAGACAAACCGCGGCGTCGCGCCGCCTTCAGAGCCAGATCCAACAAGTCGGCGTTGGGCTGTAAGCTGGGCCAGATCCCCCCTGCGCCATCCGGCAAAATAGAGCGGCCATCGTAAAAGGTCTCGATAAAGACGCGGTTGTAGCCCAGGTTTACCACTTGGTCGAACACCTGATCCAACACGCCCGGATTGGCATCACAGGGATGCAGACGTACCCAGATGGCCTGGATCTGGGGCCAGCGTTGGCTGCGGCAGGCAATCAAGGCGGCACGATGCTCGTCCAAAATCTGCGCGTATTCGGCCCAGGCGACATCTGACCGGTTGGCCTGTTGGCGCAGTTGAGACTTGCGGGCCACTTCCGCAGGCGGTTGCTGACAGAAGGCATTGAGCAGGGATCCCGCCGGTTCCTGGCTGCCCTGAAGCCGAGAACCAGAGCCCGGGAAAAGAAAACGGCCCGGCCCCAGAAATTGGGCATGGGCTGCGATCCCCCATCCCAGCAATATCAGTGCGCCCAGCACACCCGCAAGCCAGCGGATCCCTTGGTTTTTCGGCAGTCTCAGCACCCTCAACCTCCACCGAGAATGGCCCCGATCGTACTCTTCTCCTGCCCAGAGAGCGGCTATTGGAAAAAAACAGCCGCCTGTGCCCAGACCGGCGCAATCCCTTGGCCAATCCCTATAGTTATTTCAATCTAGATTGAGACACCTTCTCAGCGCTCTGCGCCGCTTCTACAGCCACCTCTAATCCCTCTCCATCGGGGAGAGGGGAGTTGGGGAGTAGTGCAACAGAAATGTTTCATTCCTGTTTAGAATGACTAGACCTCCGATCCCAGTGGCAGGGGTTTGCTCTTCGGTTTTGCCCCTTTCGCCACTGTGACCGTTAGCCAGGTTCTCCTAGGGATCTCGCCAAAAGGCATAGATTAGCGCTTATGATTTAGTAGTAAACCTTTAGCTTTTCTTGATTGTCCATGAAGGCCATTACCCTGCATCAACTGCAAATCTTCGAGGTTGCCGCCCGCCACCTGAGCTTTACCCGCGCTGCCGAAGAGCTCTACCTGACCCAACCCACGATTTCCATGCAGATCAAGCAATTGAGCAAAGCTGTAGGGTTGCCGCTGTTTGAACAGGTGGGCAAGCGGCTGTATCTCACCGAAGCGGGGCGAGCTTTACACCAAACCTGCGAGAAGATTTTTGAACAATTGAATCAATTCGAGATGACCCTTGCCGACCTGAAGGGGTTAAAGCAGGGACGGCTGAGCATTGGAGTGGTCACCACTGCCAAATACTTTATTCCCCGTCTTCTGGGGCCATTTTGTCAGCAGTATCCCGGCATCGACGTAGCTCTCAAGGTGATCAACCGCCAGCAGGTTTTGGAGCGGATGAGCAACAACATGGACGATCTCTACGTGATGGGGATGCCGCCAGAAGATCTGGACGTGGTGGCGCAACCTTTTCTGGAAAATCCCTTGGTGGTGATGGCCCCCATTCATCATCCGCTGGTGGGCCAAAAGGGGATCCCTCTGGCGCGGATTGCCCAAGAACCTTTTTTAGCCCGTGAACCCGGCTCCGGCACCCGCATGGCTGTAGAGCGGCTTTTTGAGAAGCATAACCTAAAGCTCAACATTCGCATGGAGATAGGCAGCAGCGAAGCTATCCGCCAAGGCATTGTGGGTGGATTGGGCATTTCGGTTTTGTCTCAGCATGTGTTGGCCTTGGGGGGGTGGCAGCATCATCTGGCTATTTTGGATGTGGAAGAGTTTCCCATTCGGGGGTTCTGGCATTTGGTCTATTTGCGCTCTAAACGTCTTTCGGTGGTGGCCAAAGCTTTTGCCGACTTTCTTCTTTCCCAGGTTTCTCAAATGGAGCTGGACTTTGTGGCTAAAGAGCAGCACAAATCCAATTCAAATCCCAATCCTGAACTGTTTTCTGGCAAAGAGGCTGAAGCACAGCCGAGAGCTCTTGTCGCAACCCCCGGATCCCCTCAAAGTCGTGAGTGAACAATACTCGCAAAAACCCCAGGTAAGCCCGCGCCCACTCGTCTTCCGGATCCAGCTCGACGATCTGTTGAAAATGCAACTGAGCTGCTTCTGGTTGTAACAGCGCCGCCAACATCAAGCCCAGTTGGTAGTGGCTTTGGATTTGCTGGCTCGGTTGGCCTTGGGCAGCAGCCTGTTGCCATTCCCTCTCCAGCAATTGCCGAGCCAAGACGCGATCTGGATCTGTTAAAAAAGTCGGGTATTGCAGGGTTGTCCAGGCATTGAGATAAAGGGAGAGGGCCTGCAGATCCCCAGCGGCAGCAGCTCTGGCCGCCTCGCGGAGAGGAAACAAGGGATCCGTTACAAGGGGGGATCCCTCCTTCGGGAAGCTCGACAGGGATCCTCTCCAGGATTGGTGTAGGGAATGGCGGATCCCTTTGGGCGACTGCCATTCCAGGTGGAGAAGGCCACCTCTTGGGAAGTCGGTTGTGGGCAGCGTCAAGATCTCTTCCACCAGCCAGCCGCCTGTTGAGTTGAGCTGCAGGCGATTCTGCCCCAGCACCCAGGCCCGCTTCTCCAAAACCCGTCCTTGCCCATCTTCCAGCCGCGCCCAAACCAGCGTCTGGGCCAAGTTCTGAGCTGGGCCTTGCCAGCGCAACTTCCAGGCCGGGATCCCCAGCTCCAACAGCGTCTCAACCTCCACCAGCTCCACCTCCCCAGCTTCCAGAGGCCACTTCTGCACCGTCACTCTTGGCATGCGAGGGAAGTAGGTGTGCAGCCGACCCACCGTAGGCAACTCCACCGCCGGATCTTGTCGCCAGTCTGGGCTGCTGCGCAGGTGCTGCCGGATCTGCTCCTTAGTCGGGCCATAAGGGCCAATAATTCCCTGTTCCCCTTCGGCATCCACAAACCCATCCAGCAAGGATAGCTCCAGCTCCGGCCAGGGGGTTTGCCCAGCAGCGCGGAATGTAACCGGCCAGCGCTGAAGAGCCGCCAAGTAGGTGAGGGTTTCGGAAGAGATCAGCTCTGTGTTGGGGAGAACCCCCAGCGTGGTGGTCAAACCTGGCTGGATCAAGGATTGGATCCACTGGGTCAGCTCCTGCGTGGGGTGCTTCCCCTGCCAGCGCATCTGGATCCCCGTCCACAGAGGGGCCACCCCTGGGGTGAGGGGCCGACCCAAATTGGCCAAGGCCAAGCAGCCCAGAACTAGCCCTGCACAGACTCCCCTTTGCAAAGCCCACGCACCCCAGCGTTCCTCCAACCACCGGCAAGCCTTTTGGATCCCGCCTGCTGATAACACGGCCAAGAGGGGCAGCAAAGGTAGGGTGAAGCGCACATCTTTGATGTCCACCAGGGTGTAGAGAAGGTAGCCCGAACCGTAGGTGGCCCACAAGACTGCCTCTCGCCTGTCCAGGGATCCCCACAACGTCAGCAGCGGCAACCCACACAAAAAAGGGCTCATCTGCAGGGGCAAAAGGCGCAAGTAGGCAGTCCACCAGCACAGGGATCCCGCTGGGCAAGTGATGTAGTAGTGGGCAGTCTCGGCGTAAGCCCAGCCATTGCTGAGCACAAACAGCCAATTGGCCCCATACCAGGGCCAGCACAAAAGCAGCATCACACCCATCCCCAAGGCCAAGTGGGCCAGCCGCGCCGGCCAAGGGATCCCTTTCCACCACCCCACCGCTTTCCCAGAGCGCCAGAGGGCCTGACCTGCAACTCCCACCAAAGGCAGCAGCAAAAACAGCACCCCTGTCCACTTGGTGAGCAGCACCGCCGCCACCCCCGCCCCCACCCCCACCGCCCCCCACCAGGAAGGCTTCTCCCCATAGGCCCACAGCGCCCAAAACGCCAGCGTCACCGCCACCACCAGCGGCAACTCCAACATGTACACGTGGGCCAAAGCCGTGATCCCCGGATAGAGGAGCACCAACGCCGCCGCCAGCCAGCCCACTTCCCAGGAGCGATAGACCCGCTGTCCCAGCCGCTGCGTTGCCAGAACCAGCACCCCCAGCAACCCCAAGTTGAGCAACTGCCCGTCCGCCCGGCTGAACGGATGTAGAACTGCCAAGGGGATCCCCAGCCAATAGGCCAAAGGGGGGTAGCGCTGGTTCAAATGCAAAAACTGCTGCCCCCACAGCCCATCCCAGCGAAACCGCTGCAGGTGAAGCCCAAACGCCTGCGCCTGCAACAAATGCTGCGCCTCATCCCAGGCTGGCGGCAAGGGATCCGTCCAATTCCAGATCACCAGCAGCAGCAGGGCCACCATCCCCAGCCCGGCCCACCACCGCAGGCAAGGGATCCCTGTCTGCCGCATCATCCTCTCTCCTCAGCTGTCCCGCCGAGATTCAGCAAACATTTGGGTGCCACCTGGCCTTGCCCCCCAGAGCTAAACTCAACCTGTGTCATTCTCAGCGCTCCTCCCATAGACCGAGAGCTTCAGCATCCCATGATCGCTCCATCTGCCGGCCCAGAAGGGGTTTGGATCCTTGCGGATCAACTCCACCCACAGCAATCCGCCCTCGCTTCCCTCTCGACCCTATCCCCAGACCGAGTTCCCGTCATTCTCATCGAATCTCACCGGTGGGCCAGCTCCCGCAACCACCATCAGCAGAAATTGGTGCTGGTCTGGTCGGCCATGCGTCACTTTGCCCAAGAACTGCAACAGCGGGGCTACCCGGTCACCTACGTGGAAGCCGACAGCTATGCCGAGCCCCTGCAAACCTGGGCCAAGCAACATCAACTGCAGCAGATCCGCCTCATGCAGCCAGCTGATATTCCCATCCGGGAGGAGGTGGAAAATCTGAGATCCACCCTCCCCTGCCCCCTCTTGGTTGTGGAAAACAACCACTTCCTCTGGAGTACTCGTCAATTTATCGACTGGGCCTCAGGTCGCAAGCGCCTGCTCCTGGAAGACTTTTACCGCGAAGGGCGCAAACGCTTTCGCATTCTCATGGACGGCCCCAAGCCCCTGGGGGGGCGCTGGAACTACGACCGGGAGAACCGCCATCCTCCCAAACCGGGAATGCGCTATCCTCGGCCCCTCACCTTTTCCCCCGATGCCATTACCCAGGCTGTCATCGCAAAAGTTAGGCAACACTACGGCCATCACTTCGGATCCTTAGAAGGATTTGGCTGGGCCGTCACCCGCGCCCAAGCCCTGCAAGTGCTTGATCATTTCATTCACGAGCGCCTGCCCCACTTCGGCCCCTGGCAAGACGCCATGCAAGCCGGGGAAGACTTCCTTTTCCACTCGCTGCTTTCTCCCTACCTCAACTTGGGCCTGCTCACCCCCCACGAAGTCATCGCTGCCGTCGAACAAGCCTACCATCGCGGCGGGATCCCCCTGTCCTCCGCCGAAGGCTTCATCCGACAAATCCTGGGCTGGCGAGAGTACATGCGCGGCTTCTACGAATACCAAATGCCCAACGGCTATGCCCAGAAGAACTTTTTTGACCACCGCCGACCCCTGCCCCACTTCTTCTGGACCGGCGACACCGACATGGCCTGTCTGCAGCACACCCTGGATCAGATTCGCCGTCATGGTTATGCCCACCACATCCAGCGGCTAATGGTGCTCAGCAATTTCGCCCTCATCAGTGGCATTCAGCCCCAGGCAGTAGAAGCGTGGTTTCAGGATGTGTTTATCGACAGCTACGACTGGGTGATGCAGCCCAACGTCATCGGCATGGGCCTTTTTGCCGATGGGGGCATGCTCTCCACCAAACCCTATGCCGCCTCCGCTCAGTACATCCGCAAAATGAGTGACTACTGCCGCCATTGCCGCTACAATCCCAGCGAAAAGGTTGGCAAACAAGCCTGCCCCATCAATACGTTGTATTGGGACTTCCTGTTGCGTCAGCGATCCCTCTTAGCCCCCTTGGGCAGAATGAAATGGGTATTGATCCATTTGGATCGCATGGAACCGGAGCTGAAGGCCCAGATCCAGGCGCAAGCCGCTGCTTGGTGGGATCCCTTGCAATCTGCACTCGACGAACAGAGTCCATCTCATTTGCAATCTGTCTAAGCACCAGAAGATTAAGCATCCGGTAAAATTGAGGCACCCTCCTACCCACCTGTCGCTTTGTAAGGACTGCAAGCCATGAAATGTCCCCGCTGCAGCAAACAAGAAATCCGAGTTTTGGAATCTCGTTCGGCAGAAGGTGGCCAGAGTGTGCGGCGGCGGCGAGAATGCATGTCCTGTGGCTACCGCTTCACCACCTATGAGCGCATCGAGTTCATGCCCATCATGGTCATTAAACGGGATGGATCCCGCGAAAGTTTCAACCGCAACAAGATCCTGCAAGGGGTGATGCGTGCCTGCCAAAAAACCCCCGTCACCGTCAGACAGATGGAAGAGCTGGTCAATGAGATCGAAGAAAAACTGCAATTGGAAGATGCCCAAGAGGTAACCAGCCTGCGCATCGGCGAGATGGTGCTGGAGCGCCTGCAACACCTAAGTGAGGTGGCCTACGTGCGCTTTGCCTCCGTTTATCGCCAGTTTCAGGGTATAAAAGACTTTGTCAATGAGCTGGAACAGTTGGAACCACCTCTGCGACGGGATCTGGAGCGGCTGCTGCGGGACTCCTCTGCCTCAGATTCCGAATCTTCAGGCTCCCCGGACTTGGTGGGGGAGTATTCGTGACGTGGGAACGACAGCGCAAGCCGGCCCTCCCTGGAAGCAGCGGGGAAATGACGCTTGTGGGCGGGAAAAATTGCTGTGAAGAGATCGCCCATTCCAAAGGCTTAGCGGTATGCTTGGGGTAGCAATCGCGGCTTACACTAAAGCTAGAGCTGCACGCCTTTAGATTGCCGGTGTTCAGCACTATCCTTGGAGATCCCTGATATCTTGGATCCCTCTGTGTCAAGCTGTTCCAGCCCCCCGTCCTTCCGAGTCGATCCCAATTTATGCAATACGATTTTCGGGGTTCTAACCCCTCTGGCGCTCGCAACAGCAACGGTAACCCCGGTGGTTTGCCCCGCAGTGGCTTTCGCTCCCCTGCCGCAATGGAGACGGGGCCAGGGGTGGTGCCAATTCAGGTGTATCAACAAGTGGCCGAAGAGTTGGAGTCTGCCCGTCAGCAGGTAAGCCTGCTCTCCTCCGAAAACCAGCGCCTGCGTGCTCTGCATCAGCAGTTGTCCGGAGAGATCGCTGCCATCACCCAAGAGTTCCAGGGGCAATTGGGCCACACCCTGAAGCGCCTGCAGCAAATCAGCCTACGGCTTGCTGACGCAAATGGCCAGGCTGCCCAAGTTGCTGCAGCTTCTGAAGCCTCTTTCCAACAGAACAGCCCGACTGCCAATCCCGGCCAACCGGAAGCCCCTCCCAGCTACGATTTTTTGAATCGCCTCAAGCGCCGACAGGCCCGCAACGAGACCCCCTCCTTCTCATCCAACGGCTTTGTCCCGTCCTCCTTTGATTCCCTTCGCCACCCTTCCACCCACACCTCTGCCGAGCCCTACCCCCGCACTGGCTACCAGGTTCCTTCCCTGGACGAGTTGATGCAGGATATGAGCGGCCCGGATCCCTATCTCGGTGAAGCAGACTCCTCGGCCTATTCCGCCGGCATTTATCAGCGGGTACGGGAGCAACATCACGGATCCCAGGGCTCTGCCGTACTTTGGATGGCCGCTGCAGTCGTCTTAGTCATTGGATCGTTTGGGTTGGGATTTGTAGCCGTACAGCCGTTTTTGCGCAACAACCCACCGCCCGTGCAAGCACCCTGAGAGCTATTCACAGGATGCTCCAAAAGCCCGCTGGCGGGGTTAGGATGCCCCCAATGCGCTCCGCACCACTGACGAATGACCAGGGGTTATATCTGTGATCCAGGCTGTCGCTGCTCCTCTGACGCCTAACACATTCTTCGAGCATATGCCCGGACGAGGGCCGCTTTGAGCTGTGCAATAGAGTCACGGTCAAAATGCAGCCCACAGGTTCTCACAAGCAGGTGGCGAGCTTTTTGGCATAGCGGTTAGCGGTGCCCACGCGCAAATCCAGCAAGATCAAATCCGCTTTTTTGCCCACCTCCAAGCTGCCGATTTCCCCTTCCAGACCCAGACAGGCGGCACTGCCTTGTGTAGCCATCCACAAAGCCTGTTGCGCCGGCAGAGCAGCTCCATCCCCCGATCCCAACCGCTGCAGAAACACCGCCAACCGCATCTCCTCGATTCGATTTCTTCAGCCCCCACATGCACACAGTGGGCGGCCAAGGTCTGAGCACTCAGGGATCCCCAGCGTTTCAAACACTGCACCGGGGTCAATCCATAGCGAGCCTGTAGAGTTTCCACTCCCCGGCGAGTTTCCGCCAAGTGGGTGTGCAGCCCCACTCCATACCTTTGGGCTAGAGCGGATCCCTGGACAAAACTCTCAGGATGGCCAGAATAAGGAGCATGGAACCTGACCCAGATGTAAATTTGCCCCTCCCCGCGTCCATGCCAAACCTGGATCAAAGCCTCCGTGTCCGCCAGGGATCCTCCCACTCCCCTCGGTTCGTCGATCACCTGTGGGCTGAGGATCCCTCGTAACCCCGACTGCAAGCTCACTGCTGCTGCTAGATGTCGATAGATGCCAAGAGTAACTACGGATAGGGATCGTGAAGTTGGATTACATCCCCCCCTCTCCCATGCCGTACACGAAGACCGCTCTGGTAGAACGAGCCAACTGGTGTAGAGCAGGTAACATGGCAAGCTAATGGTCGACAAAACTGTTACCTCACTAGCTTGCCTTCACCCAATGGTGTCAGCTTTCAGGTAGAGAGGCTTGACGGAAGCCAACCCCCCTATTGATTGGGTTCCTCTTGATTGGGTTAGGGTGGTGGGCCTGGCACCGAGCTAGGTTGCCAGCAGGTCGCCCTGCCAGTAGGTTCGCCGCTGATGCGTTTCACGTCCGAGTTCGGGATGGGTCGGCGTGGTTCCACATCGCCATAGGCACCAGGA
>NZ_JBSSDE010000036.1:0-32135 GCF_054060435.1 Thermostichus sp. MS-CIW-34
CTTTGCGGGATACCGCCTTCCTGCTCAGAGATAGGCAGGATGCGATCGCTTCTTTCCTGAACCATGTTCAGGAGAGTTCAGCGTGAATGTATCAGAGTTTGAGGTCAACAACGTTATGGAATGGCTCTGGCACAGCCTGGCGGATCCCTTGAGTTTTGCCTTCATGCAACGGGCTCTGCTGGTGGCGGTGGCCGTCGGCATTCTCTGTGCCGTGGTGGGCAGCTATCTGCTGGTGCAAAGCTTGGCCCTCCTGGGGGATGCCATCAGCCATTCGCTGCTGCCGGGCCTGGCCATTGCCTACATGCTGGGCCTCAACCTGTTTGTGGGAGCCTTTGTGGCCGGTCTCCTCAGCGCCCTCTTAATTCAATGGATCCGCTCCGCCAGCCCCCTCAAGCCGGATGCAGCCATGGGGATCGTCTTTTCGGCCTTTTTTGCCTTGGGGATCCTGTTGATCACTTTGATCCAACGGCGGGCTCGCATCGATCTCAACCACTTCCTCTTCGGCAACCTCCTGGGGGTGAATGCTGTCGATGTGCTGACAGTGGTGGGCATCACCCTTTTGGTGTTGGGGTTAGTGGCCCTCTTCTTCAAGGAATTGACCTTTTACAGCTTCGATCCCTTGGGGGCCAAAGCAGCCGGCCTGCCCACCGAGCGGCTGGGGTGGGGGCTGATGGTGCTCACTTCCCTGACGTTGGTGGCCAGCATGAAGGCAGTGGGCGTGCTCTTAGTGTTGGCCATGCTGATCACGCCAGCGGCAACCGCCTATCTGGTGGTGCCTCGATTGCACCAGGTGATGCTGTTGGGATCCCTATTTGGGGTGAGCGCCAGCCTGCTGGGGATGTACGCCAGCTACTACCTCAACGTCGCCTCCGGCCCAGCCATCGTCCTGGTGGCCTCCGCCTGGTTTAGCCTGGCCTTTCTGGGCAGAGTGTTCTCAGGAACGCGCTAGAAACCAGGGATCGCGGGTTGGGATCCCTGGCTCAAACCTCATCTGAGAAAGGGTAGATGCATGTTAACTCAAAAGCGGGAAGAGCGGCCATCCCGACTGCCGCCTGCACCGGCCTGCCGAGGCAACGCCTTGTTGACCCTCAAATCCCGGCCCATCCAAGTAGCGCCATCCAGCTCGTCGATGGCTTTTTGCTCATCAGCTTCGTTTTCCAGCTCCACAAAGGCAAAGCCCCGTTTACGGCCAGTCTCCCGATCCACTGGCAGCTTAATTTGCTTAACGGTGCCGTATTCGGCGAACACAAGTCGCAGGTCTTCTTCGCTGGCCTTGAAGGACAAATTACCCACAAAAATGGTCATGGTGTAGCAAACTCCGAACCTTACCCTTTAGCGTTCAGTTCGGAGGCTCACCTGGTTAAACCATTCGCTCAATCCGAACCTCATGCCAACCACATCTTAGTCTTCCCAATGGCATTTGCAAAGCCATCCTTCCAGCTTTTTGTCCGAGAATTGGGAGAACTTTTGTAGCAAGATGGAAACTCAGGATCCTAACCTTCATGGGCGATTACTTTGGCCCAAGGGTTGGCGTTTGGGAGTGCCGGGAGAGCGGGGATAAGGAGGCGGCGTGGGGGCTACTTTCTCCAGCAGTAGGCAGTGGCGCACCCCACGGCTGTGGGGTGTGGTGAAGGCTTCTACATGGATCAGTTTTCCGCCCAGGATCTTGAGGGCCCGCTCCAAAGTTTGGGCTTCTGCCTCGGTCCAATGGCCGCGATAGAGGATGGCGCGTCCCCCCACCTTGAGCAGTGGCAGACAATACTCGGCGCAGATCTCCGCCGAGGCCAGGGCCCTGGCCAGAGCGACATCATAGCTGCCCCGTTCCTGCCGGATTTGTCCCCAGATTTCGGCCCGCTGAGCCACTGCCCGCGCTTGGGTGAGGGAGAGCCTTTGCAAGGTGTCCTGTACAAAGGCAATCTTGCGTTGGGTGCTGTCCAGCAGGGTAAAGCGGGTTTGGGGCAGGGCAATTTGGGCCGGGATCCCTGGAAACCCTGCCCCGGTGCCGATGTCGATCCCCCGCCAGGGCTGAGCTTGGATTGCCTCCCAGGATCCCAGCAGGCGTAGGCCCCGCAGCGAATCCCACAGGTGTTTCTCCCAAAAGTCGATGGGATCGGTGATGCGGGTCAGGTTCTGGGTTCGGTTTCCGGCCATCACCAGCGGATAGAGCTGTTGCAGTTGTTGCTGCTGCTGTTCAGAAGGCTGCCAACCCAGCTCCGCCAGCCAGCTTTCCCACAGCGTCTTGAGCTGTGGGGGCTCAGAGGAAGAAGCGTCAGCCTTCTTCATCCCAGGGATCCCAGTTTCAATCCAGCGGGGATGGCTCTGTCGGCCCAGCCTTTCAGCTCTTGGGTCAAGCCCTGCAAAGAACGGTCGGTGCCCAGCAGCTCTTGGTTTAAGCAAACCAACTCCTGCAAATCCAGCTCCTGACAGCTGGCCCAATCTTCCGCCAGCAAGTTAATCGGCTGCGGCTGAGCCTGAAGCAACTGATGAGAGGCCAACTCCAGCTCTACATTCAAAAGCACCTGCTCCAACCGCTCTACCCGCTCCTGCATTTGCGCCAGCAGGGCTGCCAACTGCTGACAGCAATGGTGAACCCGCTGAGCATAGACCTTAAGCGGCAGGGTCAGCGGCAGCAACGACTCAGACAACAGTTGAATCAGGTGCTGGGCCTCCAGTTCTTCCAGTTGCAGGTCTTGCCAAATGGCGTGGTAAAGATGAAGCGAGCGACGACAGGCTTCCAGGCGCTGGTAGCAGGGCTGTAATACAGAACCGCGCAGCTCCTGCAGATAGTCGGCCCACAGTTGCCCAGCCTCTACTACCCAACCTGTCTGAAAAAAACTCCACCCCTGGGCCAACAGCCAACTGATCAACAGGCCCGCCAACAATTGGTTTTTTTGTCGCAACAGGAAAGGCGAAAGGTGCTCTCCCCAAACGGCTAACCCCAGCCAGATCAGGGCAGCCAAAGCCAAGTGGGGCAAGCTGATCATCTCGGCCAACAGCTGGGCAGACCAGCGCTGGCGCAGCATCCAGATCACCCCGGCGCCCAAGCTGTACAGCCCTCCCCCCAACAGCGGGATCAACACCAGCCACAGGGGTTGTCCCCTCCACAGGTGCGATAGTGACCCATCTTCGCCCAGCGCATCCCAACTGAGCAAGTACAAAGCCAGCAGAGCCAAAACCACGACCCAGCCCTGCTGTCGCTTGAGACGGCGGGCTAGAAGACGACGGCGGCGGCGCAGATAGGTTTGAAAGGACTCGGCAACAATCGACATAAAAAAATGGCACTGCGGATCCCTACCAATACCCCCACCGGCCTGGAGCGCTCCTTCACGATCATAAGTCTTAACTTTGCTAGGTCATCTGGCTTCTGTATTGCGTTGTTGGCGGGAGTCATGCCCAGCCGGTGGCCAGCTTTTTCAGGGGCTCATCAGGCGGTTTTTCGGCGAGACTCCTCCGAGAAGCGCTGTTTTCTCGGCAAGCCTGACAGAGGCTTTTTAGAGCAGGCAGCCGCGTGCAAGCTCTCCACCCCTGTTACCATGGAAGAGCCCTTAATGTTTCTTTCGTATCCATCGTATCCATAGCCAAGCTAGTCTCTTGGACCGGCTTTTTTATTGTGCACTGTGCCAGGTTTTGTGATCCCTTCTGCATCTCCTCCCAGTTCCGGCCTTTCCCCCCTCGAAGTGCAGCGCCAGATGATCGTCATTCTCGATTTTGGATCCCAGTACTCTGAGCTGATTGCCCGCCGCATTCGCGAAACCCACGTCTATTCGGAAATCCTTTCCTATCGCACCACTGCTGAGCAACTGCGGCAACTGCAACCGCAGGGCATTATCCTCTCCGGGGGCCCCAACTCGGTGTATGAGCCAGCCGCTCCGGTGTGTGACTCTGAGATTTGGAACCTGGGGATCCCGGTTCTGGGGGTGTGCTACGGCATGCAACTCATGGTGCAACAGTTGGGGGGCAAGGTGGAGGCAGCCCAGAAGGGGGAATATGGCCGTGCCGCTCTGCACATTTTGGATCCCACCGACCTGCTCACCAACCTGCCGGAAAACAGCATCATGTGGATGAGCCACGGGGATTCGGTTACCGAACTGCCGCCGGGCTTTCACACCTTGGCCTCTACCGACAACACCCCCTGTGCCGCCATTGCCGATCCAAGGCGTCGTCTCTACGGGGTGCAATTTCATCCGGAGGTGGCCCACTCAGAGGCTGGCGCCTTTCTCATCCGCAACTTTGTCTATCACATCTGCGGTTGCGAGCCCACCTGGACAACGGCAGCTTTTCTGGAGGAAGCCATTCGAGAGGTACGTGCCCGTGTGGGCAATAAGAAGGTGCTGTTGGCCCTCTCGGGGGGGGTAGACAGCTCTACTTTGGCTTTTCTGCTGCACAAGGCCATCGGCGACCAGCTCACCTGCGTGTTCATCGACCAAGGGTTTATGCGCAAGGAAGAGCCCCAGCGGCTGCTGCGCCTTTTCCAAGAGCAATTTCACATTCCCGTCCACTACGTGGATGGCCAGGAGCGGTTTCTCCGGCAGTTGCAGGGGGTTACCGATCCCGAAGAAAAACGCAAACGAATTGGGGCAGAGTTTATTCGCGTGTTTGAGGAAGAATCCCAGCGGCTGGGTCCTTTTGAGTACTTAGCCCAAGGCACTCTCTACCCAGACGTGATCGAGTCTGCCAATACCCATGTGGATCCGGTTACTGGAGAACGCATTGCCGTCAAGATCAAAAGCCATCACAATGTCGGCGGCTTGCCCGAAAATCTGCGCTTTAAGCTGGTGGAGCCTTTGCGCAAGCTCTTCAAAGACGAGGTGCGGCAACTGGCCCGCTCTTTGGGGCTGCCGGAAGAAATTGTTGGCCGCCATCCTTTTCCCGGGCCGGGGCTGGCCATCCGCATTGTGGGCGAAGTCACCAAAGAACGGCTGGAAACCCTGCGAGAAGCGGACATGATCGTGCGGCAGGAGATCAACCGCTCCGGCTACTATCCCAAACTTTGGCAAGCCTTTGCCGTGCTGCTGCCGGAAGTGCGGTCGGTGGGGGTGATGGGGGACAAGCGCACCTATGCCTGCCCGGTGGTGGTGCGACTGGTTACCAGCGAAGACGGTATGACCGCCGATTGGGCGCGGGTTCCCTACGATCTCTTGGCCACCATTTCCAACCGCATCGTCAACGAGGTGCCCGGCATCAACCGCGTGGTTTACGACATCACCTCCAAGCCCCCTGGCACCATCGAGTGGGAGTAGGCGGGATCCCTTGCGTCTGGCCTCGATTCCCGGCTGGATCGATGGCTACCTATGGCCAGCTTCCGGCAGGGAATAGGAAGGGCTTGAGCTGAAGGGCTGAGCGGCTTGGACTTCCATTCGGGCCAAAGTCGTAGCGGCATCCGCCAGTTGTAGAGCAAGGTTGGCACGGCTAATCGGATCCCGGGCATTCCAGAGATCCTGTCCCAAACAAAACACCCGATAGCGAAAGGCTTTGATCGAGCGCGATGGGATGACCTTGACAGTCATGGCTACAACCTCTTCTCCACAGAGACGTGAATAGTCAGCAGAACCCGCTCGGGCTCAAGGTAAACAAATGTTACCAAAACAACCTCGTCCTCAGAGGTAATACTGACCGGGCAGGTGGCTTTCGGGGGTTCCACCCGTTCATGCCGTACCCCCACAGTGTATTCTCCAATCGGCAGGTCATCAAATCCAGCGTCCGCATAGATCAACTCAATGGTTTCTTCTGCAATCAACTGCCCCTCTCGCTCCAGGAAACTGAGAAAAGGGATCCCATCGATGGAGGTGAGCGCGTTGTTGGCCTGGTTGCGGATCATCACGAAGATGTCGGACATGGAGGGTGCGCCATCACCTCAGGGGTTTATGATCGAGGGTGCTGGAATGTAGCCCGACTTTCTTTAGCCTGGACTGCCGCCAAGTCCTGATTCAGCGACCAAACCCTTGACCCCACGTGGCCGGGCGGGCAAGACAGGCTTGGAGTTTTTTCCGCAGCTGGGCTGTATCGAGGCGCTGACCGATGAGCACCAACTGGTTTTTGGGCTGGCGAGGCCACTCATCGCTGCTGAGGGTATAGCGCCGACCGCTGAGGTGAAAGATATGTCGCTCTGGGCTTTCCTCGAACCACAACACCCCTTTGGCACGAAAGACTGCATCGGGCAACTCGTTGAGAAAATTTTGGAAAGCATCCAAAGAGAAGGGCTGATCGCTCTCAAAGGCTAGGGAGTTAAAGCCGTCAGCCTCGATGTGGCTGTGATGGGAGTGGTGGTGGTCATGATCGTGCTCATGGTCATGGTGGTCGTGACTGTCGTGATCATGGGCTTCTTCTTGGGGCAAGGAACTGGCCTGAAACAAATCGGTATCCAAGATTAGCTCCAGGGGAACTGCGCTGTTGACGGTGCGCAAAATGCGGGCATCTTCTTTGATCTCGCGGATGCGTTTTTCCAGACGCTCGATCTCGGCTTCCTCGACCAAATCGATTTTGTTGAGGAGAATCACATCCCCATAGGCAATTTGGCTGTAGGCCACGTTGCTGTTGAACAGATCGGGGGCAAAGTTGGTGGCATCTACCAGGGTGATAATCGAGTCTAGCCGCGTCAGATCTCGCAATTCTGGCCCCAAAAAGGTGAGGGCCACCGGCAAGGGATCCGCCAATCCCGTAGTCTCCACCACCAAGTAGTCGATGTGGTCAGAGCGTTCCATCAGCCGCAAAACACTCTCGGCGATGTCGTCCCGGATGGTGCAGCAGATGCAGCCGTTGTTCAGCTCCACCAAGTCTTCTTCGCTGGAGACGATCAGCTCCGCATCGATGCTGATCTCGCCGAATTCGTTGACCAGCACCGCTGTGCGCATCCCTTTCCGGTTGTTGAGGATGTGGTTGAGAAGGGTGGTTTTTCCACTGCCCAAAAAGCCTGTGATGATGGTGACAGGTAAGCCGCGCTGGGGCACTTCGATGGTTGCAGTCATGGAATGGCAGCGATCCGATATAGAGGGAACTCTTCCACTTTATCCTCTTTCCTCATTGCCCTAGCTGTCTGAAGCCGATTAAACCCTTCAGATGCGATCAGTAGAGCCTTTGCGCCTCGGCATTGGCGGCAGCCTTGGCTGTCTGAACTGGATGGTCTCTCTCTTTCCGGCTTAATCCTCCAGGGTCAGATCGCTTCCTCTAATCCCCCGGCCCTGAAAGTAGGGTTATTTCGATTCAAACTGGGACAATGCACCCAACACCTAAAACGTTGAACGCAGGGGGCCAGGGAGCTGTTCTCAGTGGCCCACGGGTCTCACCCTAACCTGAAGTGACTATCGATAACATCCCTAGGTAGACTATAGTGCTGACCCACCCCAGCTTGGCCTGTCAAGATGCCTACCTGTCCTGGGTTACTTCCACCTGGTTGCCCGGCTCTAGGCTGACGCGGAACTGTTGTGCGCCTGTTGGCAAGGGATCCGGTGTCAGATCGGGCAGGTCGGCAAATGGGGTTTCGGCTCGGCGCTCTCGGGCAAGCTCATTCTCCGGCTCGGCAGCCAGCAGGGATCCCGTCTCATCTACAGTTACTCGATAGGCCAAGCTCTCCGGCAAATCGGGGGGAGACTGCCACTGCTCTGCCAAAATGTCTCGCAGACGGGAAAGGGGATCCGCCCCTGCTGCCTCTCTTCCCGCTGTTGGGTCAGATTCTTGGAGGGATGTGGCCAAAGGCTGCGATTGACCCGTCAAGGCAGGGATGGTGAGCTGCTCTTGCGGGGAAGGGGAAGCTGTGGGATCCCTAGGGGGGCGACTGGCCCAGATCCCAACACCGGCCACAACTGCGATCCCTCCCACCAGCAGGGCCGCGATCCCAGTGGGCTGTCGATACCAAGCCCGCGTCACCGGAGTTCCCAGATTGGCCAGTTGGGGAATGTCATCCGCCACCTGGGAGAGGTTCTCCAGCAGGTCGTACAACTGCGTCATCGACAAATCCACCTGCGCGATGCGATCTTCCCCTTGGCGCACCGTGAGACGATGAAAAATAAAATCAAGCGGACGGATGGCCACGGTACCGCTGAAGGTTCCCTTGGGTTCCCCACTCAAGTGGGATCCCACGTAGCGGTCGATTACGGTGATCAAATCGTTGAGCCAAAGGTTATCTCCGTGTAAGGTTTTGACCGTTTCCCCCTGGCGGATTTCCAACTGACACTCGAAGCTGCGCTGGATGGCTTGCAGCGGCGGCGTTGCAGAGGAGTCTGAAGAATTGGAATCGGCAGGGGCTTCTCCCCGTACAGTCAGCGTAGAAGTGGGCTGTTGATAGGTGTGGCTAACCAGGGTAAGGTTGGGCATGGCAACTGCGGGCGAACAACACGGGTAGAGGGCTACAGAGGCGATAACAGAGGCGATAATTGACAAAACTGCCTCAAGAAGAGGGTGAGGCATCGGGGCCGGAGCTGTGGGCTACCCCCTCTTCTTCCAGATCGCTGCCGGCAGGCAAATCCATCTCAGGACGGCTGAGCAAGGCTTTCCACAGGCGCTGAGCGCCTTTCGGGCTACTGTAGAACATCAGCTCAATCAAGATGCGCAGGGCCAGCTCGGTGAGGCTATTCTCATCGCGCACATCCCCATCCACCATGCGGCTGCGGTAGTGAGAGAGGAATTCATCCAAGTAATCTCCCACCAGCGGCTGACGGAAGGGGCTGAGCTCTTGATCGACAGCGGCTTCCAGTTGCTCCAAGGTGCTGCGGATACGGGCTTGTTGCTGAGCAGCCAGATAGGCAATCACCATCACCAGGGCGCGGGCCTCTTCGATATCGACCTTTTTGCGCCCACCGCTGCTGCGGCGCAAGGGGTTAGCATTGCGCAGTCGCCAGAGAGTCACCCGATCGCCAATCTGCTCTTCCAAGTTGAGGGCTTTGGCTGCGGCCAGAACCGCTTCGGAACTTTCTCCGCTCAGGGACTCCAACCCCAGCAGTAGCAAGTCCAACTGGGCTTTGATGGTACCGGTGGCTGTGTTCAGGCCAACGGGCCGACTGTCTAACTGAATGTGCTTGTGTTCCACCGTCACGCTGTCAATGGGAGCTTTGGGTTTCGACGAAACTCTATGATCTCCTGTCCAAGCCAAACCTGCAACCTACCTCCCTGCGCTCTAGTCTAAAAGACTTTGGGCATGCTAGACTGCTCGCCAGCCTGCCGAGAGTTGAGCTCTCAGGGTTCTTCCCCAAAACGGGGTAACTCTGGATGCATCTTAGACCAATAAGAATGGGTTTTCTGAGCCGGTTTCTGTTTCGGCAACACCCCTACTCCTAGCTGAACTTGGGCTTTTGGACTCAGGGGGATGGCTACTTATAATGGGGAAAGCAGCTGCTGCTTTGGCCTTTAAGAGCTAAGTGACTACCCACCTTTATTGAGTTTCCCTTTTGTTGACACCAGCGACTCTAGGTGCAGCTTGATTCATCATGGCCTCTTCTGCTCGCTGCAGTACTCAGCCTGTCCCTGTTCACTGGGTCTTGATCTTCAGGGATCGATTGGGGCAGAGGGGGGTTGTTCTGGATAGTATCTATTACTCAGTGGGACGGTCTAAAGACAATCATATTCGCCTTTACGATCCCTGCGTCTCTCGGAAACACGCTTCCCTCATCCGCATCCCAGGTTCAGGGCCAACTGCACAGGGATCCCTGCAGTACAGCTACATGGTATTCGATGGCAGTCCGGGATCCAGGCCCAGCACCAATGGCCTATTCGTCAACGGAAAACGGGTTTTGTCCCATCGCCTTCAGCTCCTAGATAAGATAAGGTTTGGGCCGAACGTAACAGCAATTGTGGAGACAACGGATCGACTCAGCCCGGAAACCCTAGCCAAGTTATTGCAGCCTCTGGATGCTGCTAGCTCTACATCCCCATCCACATTTGATTTTAATTTTGATTTTAATAAAGACACGGAGCCGAACCCGGAAAACCTGGCTCAGCCAGAGGAAGAGGATTTCACTGTTGCCTAAGCCAACCCAACCAGTCTTCTGAATCCTCCTGTGCTCCCCATCCCACCTGCTCTGAGCGGCTACTGGCAAAATGCCTTTGACCTAGAAGCCCATCTGGGATCCTTCCTGGGCCTTGGGGCTGCCGATCTGCGGGAGAAACTGCGGGCAGGGCAGCAGCAATTGGCGGAGTTGGGCCGGCGAGACTTTGGCTGGGATCGGGCAGATGCGTTTTATCGGGATCAGGTGAGATCCGCCTATCTGCTGGATTTGGCGGCTTGGCACCTGAGCAGCACCGACTACATCGGCGATACCTTACGCCTGGTGGCGGATCATGCCCGCGGGTTGGTGTTGGATTTTGGCGGCGGCATCGGCACCCATGCTATCGGGGCGGCCCTCTGCGCAGCGGTGGATCAGGTGATCTTCTGGGATATCAACCCCATCCATCGGCAGTTTGTGCAATGGCGGGCGGAAAAGCTGGGCTTAACCGAGCGCATCCACTGTCCAGAAAACTTCCCAGAAGAGATCTTTTTTGACACGGTCATCTGCTTCGATGTGGTGGAACATCTGGCGGATCCGGCAGCGCAGTTGCGGCAGTTTTACGACTGGCTCAAGCCGTCAGGTAAGCTTTTGATCAACTGGTACTTTTTCAAGGGGTTTAACGGCGAGTTTCCTTTTCACCTGGACGACCCGCAAAAGGTAGAGCAATTCTTTCAGGTGCTGCAAAGCTGTTTTTTGGAGGTGTTTCACCCCTATTTCATTACCGCCCGCTGTTACCGCAAGTGGGATAAAAGCTGAGATTGGAGAAAACCAAGGTGCTGCGCTATTTGCGGATATTGTGGCTGTTTTGGAGCACCTCAATCGCGGCAGAAATGGAGTACCGTGCCAATTTTTTCTTTGCCAGCCTCAGCAGTCTGGGTGGCTTGGGATCCGCTCTGTTTGGGCTGTCGTTGTTTTACCAGCAGGGGCACCGGCTGGGCGGTTGGAGTTGGCCGGAAGCCCTCATCGTGTTGGGGGTGTTCACCATTCTGCAGGGGGTGTCGGCCAGTCTCTTTAACGTCAACCTCAATCGCATTGTGCAGCAGGTGCAGGAAGGCACCTTGGATTTTGTTTTGCTAAAGCCAATAAGCAGCCAGTTTTGGCTGTCGGCCAGGGTGTTTTCCCCCTGGGGCCTGGTGGATATCGGCTTTGGCCTGTTGCTGATTCTCTACGCCGGGATCCAGCTCCATTTGCCTGCTTGGGCCTATGCTCTGGGGCTGCTGCCTCTGCTGCTGGGGCTGATCATCCTCTACAGCCTCTGGTTTATGTTGGGAGCCACCAGCATTTGGTTTGTCAAAATCTACAACGTCACCGAGGTGCTGCGGGGCCTAGTAGAGGCAGGACGATTTCCGATAGTGGCCTATCCGGTGGCCTACCGCGTGTTTTTCACCTTCGTCGTGCCGGTGGCTTTCCTGACCACCATCCCGGCGGAGACCCTGCTGGGGCGAGCCCAATGGCCGTGGCTGCTGGGATCCGCTCTGCTGGCGGCAGGGCTGTTGTGGGGATCCCATCTCTTCTGGCGCTTTGCCCTGCGCTTTTACACCAGCGCTTCCAGTTAAAGTCTGGGCCAAAAAGCTTGGATCCCACGCATCCGAGTTTCCAGGAGTTGAGTAATTTCTACAGACGCGCCCCACGCGCTGACATCGCGGAGAACAACTGCCTTCAGTACAAGGCAGAGGGAATCGCAGAGTTCTCTGGGTTGAGGGCAAAAAAGTTTTCACTGCAGCGCTTTGCAGCCACAGGCTCTGTGGTTTAGGGGGGCTTGTCTGTCAGTGGTTTTGATGGTTTGTCGATCTTTTGAGGAGCCTGTTCAATGCACAAACACACAAGCTTTGTAGCAGCATCTGTGATAGCCGGCAGTTTTGCTCTCTTGGGCTGTGGCAGCAGCACTTCGTCTTCGATGATGCCTTCCCAAGCGGATTTGGTGGCTTTGAGCAGCGGCAATCGCCTCACCTTTATCCGCTCTGCCGATGCCTTTGTGCAGGGATCCCTGACGGTAACAGGAGTGAACGGCAACCTCATTGGTATCGATGTGCGCCCTGCCAACCGGCTGCTTTACGGGCTGACCGACACCAGCATCCTTTACACCATCAACTTGCAGACCGGTGTCGCTACCGTGGCCAGCACTCTGTCGGTTCCCTTCACCGCGGGCACGCTTTCTGGCATGGATTTCAACCCTGTTCCGGATCGGCTGCGCTTGGTGGGAGCCAATGGCCAGAACTTCCGCATCAATGTGGATACGGGCGAAGTGATCCAAGATAGACCTTTGGCCTTTGGCCCAATGGAACTACAGGGATCCCAGCCGGCCATCACCGCCGCCGCCTACACCAACAATGTGGCGGGTGCCCAATCCACGCGGCTGCTGAACATCGACGGGCAACGGAACCTGCTGGTGTTGCAGAATCCCCCCAACGATGGGGTTCAGGTGCCCATTGGCCCTCTGGGGGTGAACTTCGGCCCTATGGGTGGGTTTGACATCCGTACTGCTGATGGAGTGGATACCGGCTTTGCCATCGGCGGCTCCACCTTGTATCGAATTGACCTCAACACCGGTCGGGCCACATCCCTGGGCACCCTGCCGGGTGGGCCGTTCTTTGGCTTGGCCGCCCTCTAGGAAAGCCGATTCCCATTTGCCTATCTAAATCAAGGTTAATCAACATTAATCAATGTTTTGGATTCATTGATTTGGAACCAATTGTTGGAATCGTTTTGAGATCGTTGCTGCTGTTGATCCTTGACCCGGCCCGATCCCAGCTCAGGATTGGGCCTTCTATTTCCCCACAAGTCAGGGTTGACCTTCGCCTATGCAGACGATAAATTATGAGAGCCGCTGCCCTGCTTGGATTACTCTGGGCGATGCTTGTGCCTCTGCAGTTTCTCTCTCTCTTCCATCCCGTTTCCTCTTCCCGCTCATGAAGATCGAGGGCGACAAAGCTGAGGAATCCCTGCAGGAAAAAACCGATGCAGAGGTGTTTGCAGCCCTAAAAGCAGGCCGGTCACAAGCTCTGGCCATTCTCTACGACCGACACGCCGGCTTGGTGTACGGAATTGCCTGCAAAATGCTGGGCAGTACTGCCGAAGCCGAAGATCTCACCCAGGATATTTTTTTGAACTTGGCTCGTTCCTGATACATTTACGCTGAACACTGCTGAACATCACTGTTCAACTATGCAGCGATAGCATTCTGTTTGTTTCCAAACAGAATGGCGGTATTCCGCAAAGCTTTGAGTGGAATACCCAAAGCGCAGTTTCCGTGTCGTCTTACTACCAATTTTCTGCTTTGCTTTGGCTACCATGTTGGCAGACTCGAAAGTAAACAGAAAGATCAACTGGTAGTAATCCGTACTGAACATATTATACATTATTTTCAGTATAGTTGAGCTTATTATTGACTAGAGTCATGCTCCTTTGATCCCAGACGGGGATCCCTGCGCACCTACCTGAGCATCTTGGCTCGCTCTCGCTGTTTGGATCGGCTGCGCTCTTGGCGGAATCGACAGCGCTCCCTGGAACAGGGCAGAGTGGAATTGCAGGGTAGTCCTGCTGCGGATCCCACCTTGGAGCAGTTGGCCCAAGCGGAACGGGTGGCCGAGGTGCAAACGGCCTTGGCCGAGTTGTCCGAAAGTCAACGGCAAGTCTTAAAGATGGCCTATTACGAAGGCATGAGCCAAACGGAAATTGCCAAGCAACTGGATCTGCCTTTGGGAACGGTCAAAGCCAGAGCTCGGCGGGCTCTGCTGCGGCTGCGCGAGTTGTTGGGAGGCCCCTCATGAAAGCCGAATCTGTGTCTCCCGAAGAACTGCAACTGTGGCTGGCAGGCTATGTGCTGGGGGATCTCTCCCCGGAAGAGGCCGAGCGGCTGGAAGCCTTGCTCAAGCTGCGCCCGGAGCTGCACCGAGAACTGCAAGCGTTGCAACGGGCGTTGGAGACAGCCTACGGCGTGGAGGAAAAGCAACCTCCCCCCGCCCTGCGGGCTTCTCTGTTGCAGGCACATGCGGAGCAGGCAGCCCAACCGATGCGCACCCCCGCCTGGATTGCCAAGGGATCCCGTCTCTGGCAACGGGGCTTGGGGGCGGTGGCCGCAGGCTTGATCGTCGCTTTGGGGCTGGGGAACCTCTACCTGTGGCGCAGGCTGCAGCTAGCCCAGACTCAAGGGATCCCTGGCGAGGTGTTGACCTATGAATTGCAGCCGACTGCGGAGAACCTGGCCGGCTCGGTCAAGCTTGAGGTGGATCCCCAGCGCCTGCAAGGGCGATTGGTGGCCCAAGGGTTGCCGCCTTTGCCGGAAGGCCGGGTCTATGCCCTGTGGGTGGTGCTGGAACCGGAGGCGCCCTTTACCACCGATAGGGCGGGGGCCGTTCTCGTGGCAGCTTTTCCGGTGGATGAAACAGGAAATCGCCAACAGGAGCTGCGCCTACCGCCGGTGTTTGAATCTACAGAATGGGTGCGGGCTGTGGCCATTACCGAAGAGGATGGCAATCGTCCCCAAGAGCACCAGGGATCCCCTTTGTGGATTTCCGGCTAGGGAAAGCATCGGCAGGCCCATGGATTGGCGTGGCCTGATGGCGTAAATAGGCGATTATTATGCAGATTGATATCCACCCAGTCTTGTGACCCAGACAGAAAACCTTAAGATAAAAGTCGCCACCCCAGCGAAGAACTTGGAGGCCACCCCATGGGCGAAGCGAAGCGCCGTAAAACCCGCATCAGCCAAGATCCCGACCAAGAGCTGGTGTTTCCCAACCTCAAGGATATTCCCCTCACCAAAGGGCAAGCTCGCGCCATCTACAATTGGACAACCCGTGGCGCTTGGGCAGGCATCATTCTCCTGGCCATCATTTGGGTGGTGATCCGATTTGTAGGGCCTGCCTTCGGCTGGTGGCATCTGGTCGGCTAGCCGGCCGGATCCCCTTTAGCATCCTTTGGAGTTTCCGTCTATGCGCTCTTATCTGGCAGCCGCCATTCAAATGACCAGCATTCCCGATCTGGCCAGCAACTTGCAGCAGGCGGAAGAGTGGATCGACTTTGCAGTGCGCCAGGGATGCGAGCTGGTGACGCTACCAGAAAACTTTGCCTTCATGGGGCCGGAAGCCGAGAAAGCCCGCCTTGCTCCTGAGATTGCGGAGCGGGCGGAGGAGTTTTTGGCCAAGATGGCCCAGCGTTACCAAGTATTTATTTTGGGAGGAGGGTATCCTGTGCCGGACGGGCAGGGCAAAGTTTACAATACCGCTGCCCTCTACAGCCCTGACGGCAAAGAGCTGGCCCGCTATCGCAAAATCCACCTGTTCGATGTCAATCTGCCCGACGGCAATACCTACCGCGAGTCGAACACGGTGGTCAGCGGAGATGAGGTGGTCACCTGCGAACAAGAGCAACTGGGGAACCTCGGTTTGTCGGTCTGCTACGACGTACGCTTTCCAGAGCTGTACCGATCCCTGGTGGATCGCGGAGCCCAGATTTTGCTCATCCCTGCCGCCTTCACGGCCTACACGGGTCGGGATCACTGGCAGGTTTTGCTGCAATGCCGGGCCATTGAGAACACCTGTTACGTGATAGCCCCCGCCCAGGTGGGCACCCACTACGAGCGGCGGCAATGTCATGGCCACGCCATGATCGTGGACCCCTGGGGGACTATCTTGGCGGATGCGGGTGGCGAAAAACCGGGGGTGGCCATTGCTGAAATTAACCCAGAGCGTTTCCAGTTGGTCAGGCGGCAGATGCCTTCCCTACAACACCGTCGGCTGGCCTGCACCGTCACCCGCTAGGGATCCGCTATGCCATCCCCTTGGCCTGCGCTGATTCTCTACAGCAAACCCGGCTGCCACCTCTGCGAGAGCTTGGTGGAGAAGTTGCGGCAGATCCCCGAAATCCGTGATCTGGAAGTCCGCGACATCACCTCCAACCCGAGTTGGTGGGAGCAATACCAACTGGAAGTTCCCGTGCTCACCCTGGCAGGGGATCCCGAGCGACCTTTGCCACGTCCTTCCCCTCGGCTGACGGTGAGCCAGTTGCGGGCTTGGCTTGAGAAACAGCTCCGTTGAATTTCTCCTGCTGCTGCCGGAGCTTTCTCTGCCATGCCTATGGAGAGAGCAGCGATTCGCTGCGGGCGGTGTAGCCGGCTTGACGCAGGGCTTCAACGGCGGCTTGGGCATTGTTAACCCAAAATTGGGATCCCATTCTCACCCAAAGGGTATGGGGATGGGCGGTGATGGCAGCCACGACAGGAATGCGATTTTCTTCTTTAATTTCCGAGCGTTGGCGAGCGATTAGCGTCTGTAAACGGTATCGATCCTCCAGTGTCCCGGCAGAGTCGAGAGGGATCTCCACCGTTACCCAGCTAACAGATTCAATCGGTTGCAAATCTTCCACAATCAGTTGCACCTGTTCATCCCGCTGATCCACTTTGGCCCAGACCCACAGCCGTTGATCCACCTCCAGGCAACCGCGCAAACGTTCGTAGGTTTTGGGAAAGATCACCGCTTCACAACTGCCGGTGAGATCTTCCAGTTGCAAAATGGCCATGCGATCCCCTTTCTTGGTTGTGACATTTTTAATGGCAGTCACCAGGGCGAGAACGCCCACAGAGGCATCGGCTGCGCAGCCGCCCAAGTCAGCTAGGTTTACAGGGGCCAGCAGTCGCGCTTGCTCCTGAATGCGCCGCAGCGGATGATCCGAGACATAAAACCCCAGCAGCTCCCGTTCTAGCCTCAACTTTTCCTGAGGTGGAAAATCTTCAGTAGCCGGCCCACGCGGAGCCTCCACAAATCCATTGCCGGCGCTGCTATTGCTCCCCAATAGATCGAACAAGCTGGCTTGGCCGATGGCTTTGGACTTGGCTCGCTGCGCTGCCCAACTGAGGATGGGATCCAAATCGGCAATTAGTTGTTTACGATTTCCAGAAATACAATCAAAAGCGCCCGCACAAATCAGGGCCTCCAGGGCACGACGGTTAACAATGCGCAGATCCACCCGCTGGCAAAAATCCGCCAGAGAGGTGAAGGGGCCATCAGCTTGACGGGCAGCCAAAATGTTTTGAATGGCCCCCTCCCCTACATTCTTCACTGCCCCCAGACCAAACAAAATGCTGGATCCCTGGGGAGTAAAGTCCATTCCAGAACGGTTGATATCCGGCGGCTGAATTTGGATCCCAATTGACAAGCAATAGGTAATGTAGCGCTGTACCTTGTCCTGATCTCCCCCCACAGAAGAGAGCAAGGCTGCCATATATTCCGTTGGGTAATTGGCCTTGAGGTAAGCTGTTTGAAAAGTAATCAACCCATAGGCAGTAGAATGCGATTTATTGAAGCAATACTCGGCAAAAGCAACCATTTGATCAAACAATTCTGTGGCAACTTCTTGGCTTACACCCCGCTTGGCTGCCCCCTGCACAAATTGCTCGCGGTGTTTCTCCATCTCGGAGACTTTCTTTTTCCCCATCGCTCGCCGCAGCAGATCGGCTTGGCCTAAGGTGTATCCGGCCATGTCTTGGGCAATGCGCATGATCTGTTCCTGGTAGAGGATGGCTCCGTAGGTATCCTGAAGAATGGGCTTGAGGAGTTCGTGGGCATAGGTTACCGGTTTGCGACCGTGCTTGCGATCGATAAAGTCGGGGATCATTCCCGTATCCAATGGGCCTGGCCGGTACAAGGCCAATACTGAAGAAATATCTTCCAGGTTGGAAGGTTTGAGCTCCCGCACCACCTGCTTCATGCCAGAAGATTCCAGTTGGAAGATCCCTTCCAGCTCTCCCTTTTCCAAAAGCTGGTAGGTTTTCTTGTCGTCTAGGGGTAGGTTATCCAGATCTATATTGACGCCATTGTGTTCTCGGATCAGTTCCACTGCCCGCTGAATCATCGTCAGGTTGCGCAGACCCAAAAAGTCCATCTTCAGCAAGCCCAAAGACTCGATATCTTCCATCGAGTACTGGGTGATAATTTGGCCTTCATTGTTGTACTGCAGAGGCACGATCTCATCTAAGGGATCCTTAGCAATCACCACACCGGCAGCGTGAACCCCGAAGGTTTTGTTGGTGCCCTCCAACAAACGTGCCAGCTCGATCCAGCGGTGGGTGGTTGGGTCTTTCTCGTATTTTTCTTTGAACTCTGGAGCCGGAGTATCCTCGCCAATCATCTCTTCCAATTTTGCGGGCTTGCCTCGGGATACCGGGATCAATTTTGCCATTTTGTCGGCTTCTGAGTAGGGAATGTCTAAGACTCGACCGACATCCTTGAGAATGGCTTTAGAGGTCATGCGGTTAAAGGTGATGATCTGGGCGACTCGCTCTTGGCCGTATTTGCGGGTCACATAGTCGATCAGCTCTCCCCGCCGCTCGATGCAAAAATCCGTATCGATATCCGGCATCGATTGACGTTCTGGATTGAGAAATCGCTCAAACAGTAGGCCGTATTTAACCGGGTCAATGTTGGTAATTTGTAGGGCATAGGCCACCAGGGATCCTGCTGCCGAGCCTCGCCCCGGCCCCACCGGGATCCCCTGCTCGCGGGCATAGCGAACGTAGTCCCAGACCACCAGGAAATAGCTGGAGAAGCCCTTTTGTTGGATGATGTTCAGCTCAAAGCGCAGGCGCTCCTGGTAGTTTTGGGGGATCTGATCCGGCTGAGCAACACCGCAGCGCTTCGCCAGCCCCTGCCAGGCCAATTCTGTGAGATAGCTATCGGCAGAATGGCCCGGTGGAACCGGGTAGTCGGGCATGCGCATTTCCCCAAATAGGTCATAGCCCTCGATCTTTTCCAGCACCTTCAGGGTGTTGGCGATGGCCTCGTCAATCACCTCCTGTTCCAAATGGTCACGGCAGAGACGGCGCATCTCTTCTGGGCTTTTCAGGTATTCGGTTCCGGTGTAGCGAAGGCGATTTTTTTCAGTAAGGGATTTGCCTGTTTGAATGCAGAGCAGCGCATCGTGGGCCTCTACATCCCAGCAGGAAATAAAATGGCTATCGTTGGTGAGGATGATCGGGATCCCCAATTCGCGGGCGATGCGCACCAACTGCACATTGACAAAGCGATCTTCTTGATAACCGTGATCCTGAATCTCAATGTAATAATCATCCCCAAACTGCTCTTGGTACCAAGCGGCAACTTCACGGGCAATTTCTGGCCGCCGCTGCAAAATAGCTTGAGGCACTTCTCCTGCCAAGCAGCCGCTGGTGACGATCAGCCCTTCTTTGTATTGCACCAAATACTCTTTGTTGATGCAGGGGCGAGAGAAAATCCCTTTCCCTTGAATGCCATGTAGATGGGAAATGGTGGTTAGCTTCACTAAGTTTTTGTAGCCCTGGGTATTTTTGGCCAGAACCACTTGGTGATACTTGGGGTACTTGCGGCTTTTGTCGCGGATATCGCCGTTGATTACATACATTTCATTGCCGATGATTGGAGTAATCCCTTTGCTTTTACACAGTTTCACCAGCTCTAACGCCCCATACATGACACCGTGATCCGTCAGGGCCAGCCCCGGCAAACCCATAGCCACCACCTGCTCGATCAGACGCGGCAATTGGCTGGCGCCATCCAAGAGGCTGTATTCGCTGTGGAGATGCAAAGGAACAAAAGACATGGCAACGCTATGGATAGTGGGATCCCTTTAACCTTAACTCAGCGTGTCCATTTCTCGACTGCCCGCAGATGCCGCTACAGTAAAGTCAGCTGATGTTTTTTCCCTTTTCTTGAATTTATGGATGCTCCCATTCGCCTCACCCAGTACTCCCACGGCGGTGGCTGCGGCTGTAAAATTGCCCCGGCCCTGCTGCAACAAATTCTTAAGGATGTGCCCCTGCTATCCCCAAATCCGGCTTTGTTGGTGGGAGCTGAAACCAGCGATGATGCGGCTGTCTATCAACTAAACGACCACCAAGCCCTAATTTTGACCACCGACTTCTTCATGCCGATTGTGGATGAGCCGGTGGATTTTGGTCGGATCGCGGCAACCAATGCCCTTTCCGATGTCTACGCGATGGGGGGCACTCCCATTCTGGCTTTGGCGGTTTTGGGCATGCCGGTCAATACCCTGCCGATGCAGGCCATCCAAGGGATCATGGCCGGAGGGATCCAGGTTTGCCAAGAAGCCGGGATCCCTTTGGCAGGGGGGCACTCCATCGATTCGCCGGAGCCCATCTTCGGCTTGGTGGCAGCAGGTTTGGCCCATCCACACCACATTCGCCGCAATGCCACGGCCCAAGCCGGGGACGATCTGATCCTGACCAAGCCGCTGGGGATCGGGGTGATGACCACCGCTCTGAAAAAGGGTCAGCTCAGTGCGGCAGGCTACGCGGAAGTTTTGCAGGTGATGACCCAGCTGAATCGCATCGGCTCGCAACTGGCTCGGCGACCGCAAGTTCACGCCATGACGGATGTAACAGGGTTTGGCCTGGTGGGACACTTGCTGGAAGTCTGTCGCGGCTCGGGGGTGGGGGCCAGTTTGGATCTGGCTTCCATTCCGTTTTTGGCAGAAGCGCTCTCGCTGGCAGAGGCGGGGATCTTTCCAGGGGCGGCTCGTCGCAATTGGCAGGGCTATGAGGGGGTACAGGCAGAATCCCTGCCCGAGTGGCAGCAACTGCTGCTGGCAGATCCCCAAACCAGCGGGGGCTTGCTGGTGGCGGTGGATCCCGGCTACACCTCAGACCTCTTGCAAGAGCTGCACAGTGCCGGCTATCCCTACGCCCGTCGCATTGGCCGATGCCAAGCTGGAGACACCAGAATCCATGTTACCGGCAAGATCAGCCTCAGCCCAGCGGCAGCCTGAAGAAGACCCTCTGGCAATACTCACCATGCAAAGTCTCATGCAAAGTCTCGATAGAGGGCTCAGTATGAAGATTGCGTCAAGCAGCTCTGAGAAAGTTAAAGATATCATGTAAGGCAAGGGAAGGTTAGGATATCCTGAGATCTATGAGCGAGCTTCCCCCCAGCCGTAGTCTGGTTCAGCGAGTTGAGCCTGGCCAGCTGATTCGAACCCTCAGCAGTGGGCAATTGCTGATGGTGGATCCCCAGCGGCACAACGCCCTGATCATCTGCAAGACGTTTCATGCTGAGTTTGCCGGGCCGGGTGCTGCGGTGGGGGGGCCATTGGATGTGGAGTCCGGCGGCGTTGTCCCCATTGGGGATGTGGTTTTGCTGCATCCGCAAGACCACCAAGAGCGGCAAAGTGCCTATGCCAAGCGGCTGCACTGGATGCGTTGGCTGCAGCAAATCACCGATAATCCTCTGCCGGCGCAACGGGCGCGGATTTTGCTCTTTAGCTTAGAGGAATTTTTCTCTGCGGATTTGGTCAGCCAATTGCCAGATGACATTTTGGCACGGCTGGTGGGGGTGCTGCCCCAGACGGTTGCTGCGGTGCGGATGGAGATGATGGCCCGCTATAGCCCCAGCTATTCCTTGGCAGGCTGAGCTTGTCTTGGACTGGGGAAGGGACTCGTCCTGCTGATGGGAATCGGTGACAGGCTGCCGGCCCTCACCTCTAGCCCCTCTCTGCAACTGGAACAAGACACGATCAGCTACACTGAAAGCCAATTTGCGTTGGCATTTGGTTCAACTGGACTCGACTGGAATCTCTGCCTTATGCAGTGGTGGAAACGGCTTCGCCGCAATCGATGGGCCCAAGCAGGAGCCTACATTCTTCTTGTTTTCTACGCCTGCGCCATTTTTGCCGAGTTCGTTGCCCCCTACAGCCCACTGGAATCTCAACCGGGGGGATCCCTTCTGCCGCCCACCGCCATTCACTTTTGGGATGAATCGGGCGCTTGGATTGGGCCCCACGTTTATCCAACCCGCCAGGGGCCAGTGGATCTGGAAACGGGAGAACGCCCGCTCTTGGTGGATACCAGCCGTCCAGCCGGGATCCGCTTGTTTGTGGCCGGTACTCCCTACCGTTGGTTGGGGTTGATCCCCTCCAATCGGCATCTGTTCGGCACCGTCCCGCTGCGGCCTGTTGCAGAAGAGGGACAGGTGGGATCGCAAATCAGCGAAGAGCCACATCTGGCACGGCTGCACCTGCTGGGCACCGATGATCAAGGTCGAGACTATTTCAGTCGCTTGGTCTATGGTGGGCGCGTCAGCCTGTTTATCGGCTTGGTGGGCATTGGCATCTCTTTCCCCATTGGTCTGCTGGTGGGGGCCATATCCGGCTACCTTGGGGGCTGGGTGGATACGCTCCTGATGCGCTTGGCAGAGGTGTTGATGTCGATTCCGACGCTGTATCTGCTGGTGTCGCTGGCAGCGGTGTTGCAGGTAAATCCGCTTACCGGGGTGCCTTTCAGCAATGCCGAGCGCTTCTTGGTGATTGTGGTGATCCTCTCTTTTGTGGGTTGGGCGGGCCTAGCCAGGGTGATTCGTGGGCAGGTGCTGTCCTTGCGAGAGCGGGACTTTGTGCAGGCAGCGCGGGTAGCCGGGGCTGGATCCCTGTATCTGCTGGTGCGCCATATTTTGCCCCAGACAGCTACTTATGTGGTGATCTCGGCAACCTTGGCGGTGCCCGGCTACATTGCGGCAGAGTCGGTGCTGAGCCTCATCGGGTTGGGGATCCAACAGCCGGATGCCTCTTGGGGCAACATGCTCTCGCTGGCCACCAACGCTTCGGTGATCATCCTACAGCCCTGGCTGGTGCTGGCCCCCACTTTGATGGTGGTGCTGACCTCTCTATCCTTTAACCTGCTGGGGGATGGTTTGCGGGACGCCCTCGATCCTCGGGAAGGGTGAGCTGCTTCCCCATTGCGCCGAGTGAGGGGAATGGAGTGGCCTGCAAATCACCGCTTTCCGTCGGGATAGAGCCGGTTTAGACCCTTGCGAGCCTTAGCATGGACATCCAGGGTGGCATCCATTTTCAGGATCTGCCGGTAAACTTGCTCGGCACGAGCCACTTCCCCTTCCTGTTCCAACTTTTCTCCTAGCTTGAGCAAGTTTTGGGCTGAGAGATCTGCCCAAGGATTCTGTTCGGTTGTTGGCTCCTGCAGTTGCCGCAGCTCTTCTAGGCGCTCTTGCACCATCGGTCGTAACAGCCAAGAGTCATCCAGATCCAAAACCTCTCGGTAGTAGCGCTGGGCCTCTTTAAAGTTCTTTTGCTCGTCGTAGGCTTCCGCCAGTTGTAGCGCCAGTTCCGCTGTGGGCTGATCCTTAAACTGGCGATGCAGTTGGTTCAGTCGCCGCACAAAGGGGGATCCCTGCTGCGGGTTTTTCAAATCCGGGGCGTGCTGAACCGGCAGATAGTCGTCCCTCTCCGCCGATGGTTGAGGGGAAGGGGCAGGCTCTGCAGCTTGAGGTCGAAGGGGCGCTTGGCGGCTGATGCTTTTGGGATCGATGGGGGTGGGCTTGTAAACCCAAATTGGCTGATCCGGAGGAGATGCGGGTGGGGTTGGGCGTGGGATCGGCTGCGGCAAGGGAATGGTCTTGCGATCCGGCGGTTCAGGAGATGGCTGCTTCAGCTCCTCAAGGGTGCTGGGAGGTTTGGGGGCCTGAAATTGAATCGCTTTGGGAGTCTCCCTGCGCTCTTGGGCCAATTCTCGGTACAGAGCGGCCAATTGAAGGTAACCCGCCTCCTCGTAGGCGGTGGCCAGCCAACGGGCATTCTCTGGGCTGGGATCCGCACGATAAGCTCGCCGGAGCAACTGCAAAGCAGTGCCGTAGTTGCGCTCTCGAATGGCTGCCCGTCCCAAACTCGCTGAGCTGACCCCGATGGTATCGCTGGCCATAGTCCCCCATCTATCTTGGCGCCGACAATAGAGCTAAGAGTCAAGGCTGAGCTGCTGATAATTCAGGTTTTCCAAGCCAGCCACGTGGGTTGACGCTTGCTTAATATAACTGGATTCCTTGGCCATAGCATACCCTCACCAGCCGGGATGTTATCTGCTCGGACAGCTCCCTCTTGTTGAGATCTCTCGCTTTATATCAATTCAATGTCGATATTGAGGGTGGGATTGGATTGAGATCTGGATGCCAAGTTAACTTTCGGGCTAGCTTGTATTCAGAGCTTCAGCAGCAACAGGTTCTGACGCCAACATGATCCAAGACTTTCGAGAGCGGTACCCCATGGGCAGCTTGCTCACCGATCTGTTGCGGGTGGAAGAAGGGATCTACATTGTCAGAGCCCAGGTGGTGGTGAACAACACGGTTTTGGGCAGTGGCATGGCTGGCTCGAACACCGTCGAAGAGGCGGAAGATGCTGCCTTGAAGCGCGCCCTCCACCACGCAGGATTTGGTCGCCCCACTTCCTCTTTGAGTTTGGGCATGGATTCTGCTGCCGCCAGGGTGCCTTATCTGCCAACTCCTGAGTTGGCCAACGGACACGCTCAGTCTTCCCCTGCTTCTCCAGCCCCCGAGTCGATAGGGATCCCTGCAAAGCCAAGTTCCCCAGAGCTGCCCGGTCTAAGTGAGCCGGCGGCCTATGGAGATGACCTATCGGACATCATTGCCCAAACGGATGTGGAGATGCAGCGCATTGGCTGGGGCCGCAAGGAAGGACAAGAGTTTTTGGAACGTCGCTTTCAGAAGAAATCTCGCCACCAACTCAGCGACGCCGAGCTGCGGGAGTTTTTGCGTTATCTCAAACAGCAGCCCTCCCGCCTCAGCAGTGAACCCCGCTTTTGAAGTCTTCTCGGCCTTGCCGCCAAGATCTCGGGATCTGGAGATCTGGCAACTCCTATCTTCCAACTAGGGTTGTTCCGAGCCCGTTCAAGTAGCCTCTGACCCTTGCCCCCGGCCCCTCTGGAAGGGGGAGTTGGGAATCAAGCCAGCCAACTGTTTTACTGCTAGTTGGCTGCTACTTGGAATAAGCCCGTTCTACCGTCGGTGTCTTGCTGCTGCTGAAGCTAGGGCGCACCTACAATCACGCTGGTGTCTTCCATTTGCTTCACGACCGTTTCTCCCCCTTCCGAGAGCACAACCCGTCGCTCTGGCACCGATACTCCGGCCACCTTGGCGGTTTGGTAGTTTTGCCCGGCCTGCACCACAGCGGGAATGACACCTGGGCCAGAAACCAGAGCAAAGGACTCGCCGCCGATCTGTATCATCCCGGAAACCTGTACACTGCGGGCAAAGGCAGCCGGGTCGGGGGTAGGCGTTGGGATCGGGGTGGCCACGGCTACAGGGGCGCCATTGCCGCTGCCAGGAGGGGGCAAAACCGGAGGTGGAGGCAGGGGCGGCAGGACAATCTGCGGTTCAGGAGCACGCACGTTTTGAGGCACAAAGGGATCCACACGGCCAGCCCCACTCAAGGCCCGCTGGGTTTCCTGCTCTCGATCCACTGGCGGGATCAGGCTAGAGGCAGCTTGGGTAGCCTGCAGAAGGGAGGGCACCGGCGGCGGGGGTTGATCGGGGGCGGTCTGGCCAAAGCCGGCAGGCAAGTTCACCGTTTGTTGCCGGGCGAGAGCTTGCATCTGGCTGGCTCCGCGGGCCAAGGTGGCGCTCATATCCTGTTCCCAAGTCCCTGCAGCATTCAGCCGCATGATCACAGGGCTGGTTCCCCCCCGAGACTCCACCCAAATTTCCGCTTCTGTGTCGCTCAATCGCCGCGAGCTGAGGATCCGGGATCCCGGAGCCAAGAGGGGCCGAAGCGCCAGTTCGGCCTCAGGAACAGCCTGTTCGTTGGCCAGAGCCGGGAACCAACGGGGGGCCAAAAACGCAACGCCCCCTGCCAACAGCAGGCCGGCTACAAGAAAGCAGGACAATGGGCGAGCAGGCAGCGATTTCAGCATAGAGACCACCGGGAGAGCATGACTCTAGTCAATAATAAGCTCAACTATACTGAAAATAATGTATAATATGTTCAGTACGGATTACTACCAGTTAATCTTTCTGTTTACTTTCGAGTCTGCCAACATGGTAGCCAAAGCAAAGCAGAAAATTGGTAGTAAGACGACACGGAAACTGCGCTTTGGGTATTCTACTCAAAGCTTTGCGGGATACCGCCATTCTGGTTGGAAACAAACAGAATGCTATCGCTGCATAGTTGAACAGTGATGTTCAGCAGTGTTCAGCGTAAATGTATCAGCCTCGTATCCTCTCCACCAAAATATCCAAAATCTTCGTGATGGGGCCAAGTCAACCTGCTTTTCTCGACAACAGTGCTAGGATTTGTCGATCGAAACAGTGGCACCATGTCCCCAGAGATCCCGACCGGGCCAGACAAAGACGGCCTCTGTCCAAGCGCAGCCTCGTTTGCCATACTGAAGAAAGATTGTAAATATTTGTTAACGCCATGACTGTCTCTGCTTTGGATCCCGCCAACCCCGCCCGTTTACAGGAGATCGCTCAACGCTTGCGCAGCCCGCGTTCTGCAGACCGGATGGTGGCCTTGGCCCAGTTGCGGGATGTGCCGGCAGAGCAGGCGGTGCCGCTGATTTTGCAGGTCATCGACGATGAGAACCTGCAGGTGCGCTCTTTTGCCGTCTTTGCCCTGGGGATCAAGCAAACGGACGCCTGTCTGCCCAAATTGCTGGAAATCCTCACCCAAGACCCGGATTATGGCATTCGCGCCGACGCGGCAGGTGCCCTGGGCTATTTGGAAGATCCGCGGGCTTTTGAGGCCCTGGTGCGCGCCTTTTACGAAGATGTGGAGTGGCTGGTGCGCTTCAGCGCGGCGGTGGCCTTGGGGAACTTGAAGGATCCGCGGGCTTACGAGGTGCTTCTGCGAGCCTTGGATGGGCCGGAGGTTTTGCTGCAGCAAGCGGCCATCGCGGCTTTGGGGGAATTGGGGGATCTGCGGGCGTTGGATCGGATTCTGGAGTTTGCCCAATCGGAAGATTGGCTGGTGCGGCAGCGGCTGGCCCAGGCCTTGGGCAATTTGCCCTCTCCCAAGAGCGTTTCTGCTCTCAACTACCTGGCCAGGGATCCCCACGATAGCGTTGCGGCGGCGGCTCTGGATTCGCTGCGGCGCTTGCGGCAAAGGGGCATCTCAGAAACCACCCCTGAGAAGGGATCCGGGCCAGCCAATTCTGAGGAAGGCTAAAGTAAAGATCCCGGCTCAGCTTGTTCCGGGTTCCCCAATCCCCAGAGAGAGGCCTCCTCTGTTTCCGGCTGAGCCTTTCTTTTCCTAGGATCCCTTGTCTCAATGGTTATCAGCCCCCACTCATCGGTTTCACCTGTTGCATCCCCGTCGCGGCCCCGCATTGTGGCGGCCCTTTCTGGGGGTGTGGATAGCTCTACGGTGGCGGCCCTTTTGCAGGAACAGGGCTACGCCGTGGAGGGGGTCACCCTCTGGCTCATGAGGGGGAAGGGGCAGTGCTGTACCGAAGGCTTGGTGGATGCGGCAGCTGTTTGTGAGCAGCTGGGGATCCCGCACCATGTGGTGGATAGCCGCGAGCTGTTCCAGGCCAACATTGTCGATTACCTGGTAGCCGGCTACGCGGAGGGCATTACTCCCCTGCCCTGCTCCCAATGCAACAAAACGGTGAAGTTCGGCCCCCTGCTGGCCTATGCCCGCGAAAAGCTGGGCATCTCCCAGATTGCCACCGGCCACTACGCACGGGTGCGCTTGGACACCGAATCGGGGCGCTATCAACTGCTGCGGGCGGTGGATCGGCAAAAGGATCAGTCCTATTTCCTCTACGACCTCAGCCAAGAGCACCTAGCCCATAGCCTCTTCTCCTTGGGCGAGTACACCAAGGCCCAAACCCGTCAGTTGGCTGCCCGCTACGGGCTGGTTACAGCCGACAAGCCCGAAAGCCAGGATCTCTGCTTGATTGAAACCTATGGCTCGATGCGGAGCTTTTTGGATCAGTACCTTGGGCAAAGGCCAGGGGAAATCGTCGATACCCAGGGGCGAGTGCTGGGATCCCATGAGGGCATCCACCACTACACGGTGGGCCAGCGCAAGGGGTTGGGGATTGCCTCTTCCCGTCCGCTTTACGTGGTGCGCATCGATGCGGCCATGAACCGCGTTGTCGTGGGGGAACGGGAGGAGGCTACCCAGGCTGAAGCGTGGGTAAGCCAAGTCAACTGGGTCTCTATCCCGGCGCCGACGGCATCCTTGGCTGTTGAGGTTCAGGTGCGCTACCGTACCCCCCCAGTGCCCGCCATGGTGATCCCGGAATCGCCAGAGCGGGTAAAGCTGCAGTTTGCCGAGCCGCAGTTTGGGGTCACTCCTGGCCAAGCCGCCGTCTGGTACCACGGGGATCTCCTGCTGGGGGGAGGGATCCTGGAGCGCCCTTCTCCCTAGGCCAACTGCAACTTCCCTCTCGCCAGGGGGGAAGGATTGGGGGTGAGGGCAAGCCAAACTACGCTGCTTGCGCTTGCAGCTGCTGCAGGGATCGGAACAGGAGCACCGTGTAGACATTGAAGATAGGCGTGACTGCCGTGAAAGCGACAAACCCGACCACAACTGCTAAGAGAGCTACCACAGGCGCCCAAACCAGAAGCGCAAGTCCTATGATGTCGGTATTACCCCCAGTTACAACTGCAGCTAGGGTAGCTCCCAAGATCGCCACAACAAAAGGCAAAAGCAGGATTGAGATGCCGAAGATCAAAACCACGACCAGGAATGCCCAAAACACCCCCCACCAACGGCCCCTGACCAGGTTCCAACTGTAGCCCAACCCTTCTGTGGCACCCTTGTCCTCCAGGGCAATTGCGCAGAGGGTGAAAGCTAGCCTTACCCGGCAATAGATGCCGGGAAACACAAACAGCTGCATCCCTAGTGAGGAAATCAGATTCACCAGGAGGCTGCCGAATATCAGAGGCACTGCCTTAGAGAAAGCCTGATCCAAGCTATTGCCCAGCAAGGGAGTTCGCTGCTTCAAGTGCTGATCCACCAGCCAAAAGGCTGCTCCTGTCAAGATGGGCGCGCCGACTAGGACATAGGCCAGGAGGAGCAAGGAGAGGATCATCCCGAGGGAAGGTGAGGTCAGACCTACAACGAAGAACGCGATATGGCTAGAAGAGGTCAGGATCAGCAGCGGCCAGTAGATGGGACCTACCAACTCAAACGACCGCCGCAAGAGCAGAATCGGGCTAAGGGTGGCGCTTTGCATGGCAGAGGGATCCTCGTGGGCAGCCCAGTCCACCCCCTTCATACCACGGGATCTCACCTAGGACATCTTGGGTTGAGCCGAAATCCCAAAAAGGGATCCCTTCTCATCTCAAAGCTAGGCACGGGGAGCACCCTTTTTGCTATCCCCAATGGGGGCAAAAGCGGAAACTAGGAGGCTGCTTGCCCCTTCAATCGTTGCAGGGATCGGAACAGGAGCACCAAATAGACCCAGAAGATGGGCTGAACGGCTGTGGCAGCGGCAGCCCTAACTACGTTCACCACAGAGTCGCCAAAATCAGCCACAACTCTACTGACAAGTACAACAACCCCAAAACCGAGAATAAAGTCCCCAATCAGAAGGGCCCAAAACACGCCCCACCAACGACCTTTGACGAGATTCCAACTGTAGCGCAGCCCTCCTGTAGTTCCTTGATTTTCTAGAGCAATGGCACAAAACGTGAAAGCCAGCTTAACCCTTACATAAATGCCTGGGATGATCAGAAAGATGAAGGCAAGGAAAGAGAGGAGTGCTGCTAAGAGGGTGCCCAGAACTAGAGGCACTGCCTTCGAGACAGCTCGGTTGAGGCTGTTGCCCAGCAGGGGAGCTTGCCGCTTCAGGTGCTGATCCACCAGCCACAAGGCTGCTCCGCCTAGGATCGGTGCAACAACAATGAAGAGGATCCCCCCGAGAAGTGGGATCAGCTCCGCGACGATGAGAATGACAAAGCCAGGAGAAGCCAGGATCAGCAGCGGCCAGTAGATGGGGCCTACGACTTCAAACGACCGCCGCAAGAGCAGAATCGGGTTAAGGGTGGCGTTGTGCATGGCGGAGAGATCCTCCTGGGCAATCCGATCCACTCCCTTCATACCACGGGATCTCACCTAGGACATCTCGGGTTGAGCCGAAATCCCAAGAAGGGATCCCTTCTCATCTCAAAGCCAGGCACGGGGAACCCCCTTTTTGCTATCCCCAATAGGAGACCGCCTGCCCCTTCAATTGTTGCAGGGATCGGAACAGGAGCACGACGTAGACATTCAGGATAGGCACGACTGCCGTGATGGCAGCAATCCCAGCCACAGGGCTTCCAGCTTCCACGATTCTGTCAGCAAAGGTCTCAGCGGAAGGCGAAATCACACCTACCGTGAAGCCAAAGATGAAAGCTCCAGCAAAAGGTGCCACAATCATTGCCATGAAGACAACCATAAGAAGTGCCCAAAACACTCCCCACCAGCGACCCTTGACAAGGTTCCAACTGTAGCCCAACCCTTCTGTGACTCCTTTGTCTTCCAAAACAATCGCGCAGAGAGCGAAAGCCAGCCTTACCCCCCAGTAGATGCCGGGAAGTACAAGCAGCAGCATCCCCAGCGAGACAATCAACACCAACAGGATGTTGGCGAATACCAGAGGTACTGCCTTCGAGGCAGCTCGGTCGAGGCTGTTGCCCAGTAGGGGAGCTTGCCCCTTCAGGTGCTGATCCACCAGCCACAAGGCTGCTCCTGTCAGGATGGGCATGCCGATTAGGATATAGGCCAAGCTAAAGATTCCCCCGAAAAGTGGGATCAGTTCCGCGATGATGGCAATGACGACAAAGCCAGGAGAGGCCAGGATCAGCAGCGGCCCATAGATGGGGCCTACCAACTCAAACGATCGCTGCAGGAGCGGGATTGGGCTAAGGGTGGCGTTTTGCATGGCGGAGGGATCCTCGTCGGCATCCAGTCCACCCCCTTCATACCACGGGATCCCGGCTTTGGTTCGGGGAGTAGAGTTAAGAAAGTCTACATTGCTTTTTTTTACAGATCTAGGCCGATTTTTGCAGGATCCATGCTGCTGCCTGTTCGCCGCTGCGCAGTGATCCCTCGATGCTGCTCTGGTGGGTGTATTCCCCAGCCCAGAGAAGGCCTGGCAGACCGCTATAGGTGGGAACCAAATGCTGCTGGAAGCTAGGCGGCTGCAAAAACTGGGCAAAAGGGATGCGATACACCCGCAGCAGGCGCAACTGTTTCAAGGGGGCTTTGGGAAAATAGACCTGCAGCTCGGCCCGACAGGTTTGGGCCAGCTCCTCGTCGCTTAAGGGGGGATCCCCCAATACTGTCACCGAATAGAGGTGTTGGCCAGGAGGAGCCAGTGCCGGGCTGATGCGGGTGAGCTGAACCCAGTGGTTGATCCTGCCTTGGACGCCAGCGTTGAGGTACAAGTAGGCGCCGCGGGCTAGAGAAAAGGGAGCGCAGAAGTAGAGGCAGGTAACCGACCGTCCCTGGGTGGGGATGGGCATAGCGGCATGGGGACAGAGCTCTGCTTGCCAGGCCCGCGCCTGAGGGGCCTCGGTGGCGCAGACCACCCACTCGGCAGGGATCTCCTCTCCGCCGGCGGTGCGGATCCCGCCCACTTTCCCGTCTTCTGCCAGGATGCGCTCCACCGGGGTTTGGTAGCGAATCTGTTCGGGGGACAGGTGACCGGCCAGTTGTCGGGCCAGTTCTCCCATGCCCAAGGCCGGGGTGACAATGGATCCCTCGGCCATCATCTTGAAATAAAAGGCAAAGAGGCGGGCGCTACTGCCCAGATCCGGATCTAGAAGGATCCCGCGGAAAAAGGGGTAGAAAAAGTGCTGGCAGATCTGTTGGGAAAAGCCGTACTGCTCCAGAAACTCCCGCAGCGAGCAATCGGATCCCCCTAGCCCTTCTTGAAAAACCTGCTCCGGGCTGCGGCGCGCCAGCTCGGATCGCAATTGCAGCACCTTGAGCTTGTCCCCAAAGCTGGCCAAGGGGTTGAGCAAAGAGGGGAGAAGGCTGGACAGATCCCGTAGGGGATCCCCCAACAGCCAGCAGCGACCGGGTTGAGCCAAAATAGCGCCGGGCCGGTAGGGACGGGGATCGAGCTTGCCCAGATCCAAATGCTGTCGCACTTTGGGATAGGCGGTGAACAGCACCTGAAAACCGCGATCTAGGCGAAAGCCATCCACCTTGTCGGTACGCACCCGCCCCCCAGGGCCATCGCTTTTTTCCAGAACCAGGACATCCCTCCACCCCGCCTGGCTCAGCACTTTGGCGCAAGCCAAGCCGGCCAACCCCGCCCCAATGATGACAACTTTGCCCATGCTGATACATTTACGCTGAACACTGCTGAACATCACTGTTCAACTATGCAGCGATAGCATTCTGTTTGTTTCCAAACAGAATGGCGGTATCCCG